>JAGRAO010000139.1 GCA_020434565.1 Bdellovibrionales bacterium | reverse complement strand
ACTTTGACCGAAATGTTTCGTGGAGTTCGAGGAAGCACTATTTGAGTTCTTGGTGTAGTGACAATTGTTCTCGTGGCTTCCTCATTGAGACGACGGAGTCCCTTCCCGACGCCTGCGAAACTTGGAAGCGTCTGTCTGTCCTCGAGGGCTTGGAGCCTCTCGACGCGACATACAGGACGGCTCCCTTCTCGAACAATATTCTCAAACTCCTCAGACCCGCTGACGTTATCTGCTTTGCCTCAGATAAACTCGACTTAGATTACTTTCATCTCGGACTGCTTGTTAAAATTGACGGAGAGCTGGAGCTCTTTCACGCCTCCAAAAGTCTCGGAAGCATTGCGTTTGAAAACTTACAGGGTTTTTGTGAAAGAACTCAGTGTTCTCGGATTTCTGTCTATCGAGTCCCAATTAAAAACGATATTTCTTCAGAATGAAATTTGGCTGGAAACAAACCATCGGACTCTTAGCAGTCATAGGCGCACTGGCGGCAAGCCCCTACTATTTCCCAAAGATAGATCTCAAAATCCCGACGACAGTTGAAGAACTTCTTGACGCTGGGATGGAGGCACAACAGAAAGAGAATTATTTTAAAGCGCGAGAGCTCTTTAGCAGGGCTATTGATAAAGAGCCTGGAAATGGAGAGGCCTATTTCCTTCGAGGTTCTGCCGAGCTCCACTTGAACTACCTTGACCGAGCTATCAAAGACTTTTCTCGCGCGCTTCAACTCGATCCAAGTCTCGTCAATGCTTATTTCAATCGAGGGGCAGCACTTGCAAAGAAGGGATTGTATAAAGCTGCAGTTACTGATTTCTCTAAAAGCCTAGAGCTTCGTCCAAACGATGTAGAAGCTCTTAGGGAACGAGGGCTAGCGCGTCAGAATGATGGCGATCGATTTGGAGCTATTGAAGACTTCGAGAAAGCTATCCAACTCAACGAGGAATATGCGTTAGCGCATCTTAACCTCGGCCTCTTACAGATCGAAATGAACCTTGTCGAAGACGGTCTCGACCACCTAAACCTGGCGGTGACGAAGCAACCCGAGTATCTCGAAAATTTCAAAGCCCCAACCGGATGTGGTCCGGTCTGGAATCAGAGCACTCAAGAGGTCGTGATGGAATCGTCTTCTTGCTCCTCAGCGCAAGACTAAATTACTCAATCACGAGAAGTGGCAGGGCGAGAGGTCTCGAGGAGAGCGCCGGAGCGAGTGCGCAAGCAGCCCAGGGTGCGCTTAACCACTTACGATAAGGTCGACGATGAGAGATCAAGTTCTGCTGCTTCGCCGCGGGACGTATTTTTTGAAATCACTTCTCGCCTCATACTGCGCTCACAGTTTTCTCACGAACAACCTCCTCAACAACTCAGGCTCATGAACTTCTCACGAGCACTCAGCAAGAAAAGGCCTTAACTTTCAGACAACTGAACAGGTTTTCTCAGAATGCGGCAGTGGATCCCGACCTTCGTAGTTTGAAGAGTTTGTGAAATAGCTTCTCATGAAAAATCTCCACATAAGTGAAGCTCGAAATCACGATCTTTCTTCACCATCGCTCCCAACAACGTCTTTGCGGAAGAGGGGAGCCGCCCGTCTTTCCTTTGCACATTCCCCAATTACTTCGCAGCTGTTTGAATCGATTCGAAACTGCTCTCAAACTTCACAACACCTAAACGCTCTTATCCTTATTCAATTCCTCAGAGAGCAGTCTTTGTGCACGACGAACAAGCAGATAAATGGCTGGACAATCGTTCCCTGGAGAGAGCAGGGAGATCTCTTCTTTCGGGAGCTTACATCGAGGACTCCAGACGAATTTCGCTCTCTCCTCTTCGGTTTTCAGTCATCATGCAAACCGGATACCCAACGCCGAACCGACATTTCTTTTTTGACGCTCAACGTGGCATGCATGCCGTGGTATCGAAGAAATCACAGTCGCCTCCGCATGCAGAGGATCTCTTATGAACTCTCAAAGTTCCAGGCGGATATTGTCGCTCTCCAGGAGGTCTGGGATAGTTCCGCGCAGTGTCTTTTGCGTTCCGACGGGTACTCTTACTACAATATCGGGCATCGCCCGTTTTGCCTGTTTGGATCAGATGGCCTCGTAACGCTCTCTCGCTTTCCGATTGTTCATAGAGAAAAGTTAACGTTCTCCTCTTCTTTCGGAATTGAACACGGAGTCCGCAAGGGCGCTCTCTACTCAGAGATTGTGACCCCAAGTGGCACAATTGGCCTCTTCAATGTTCATCTCATCTCTTCTTCGACGTTTATTCCTCATCGCTGGGCGGAGGAGATTCGGTCAAAACAAATACGGGAACTTCGAGATTGGGTCTCAAAACGATCCCGATTCGGCGTTCTACCGATAGTAATGGGAGACCTAAACATTGATGAGAGGAATCGGTTGTACCAGTCCGAGGTGAGCTCCGATTGGTCGGATCTCTATCGGATACATAATCAGAAGAGTTTCGGCGCGACCTTCGATCCAGACTCAAATTCGCTTGCAAGGCATTGCACGAAAGATAAGCTCAGGCTCGACTACATACTCGCGCATAAGACAAATCCGTCATTTGCATTCAAATGCCGCCGCGTTTTCACCCGAGCAACCGAAAATGGCTCACATCTCTCCGATCATTTCGGCGTGCTTGCGACATTGCGTAAGGGGGCTTTCGGTGAATATTAAAGGGACTACAGGAGGGGGAGACTAACTTTGACGCAAAGCAAATCTGCTCCTCACCCAAAAGTTTTCGTGTAGACGGAGGAATAGCTATGTCTCATTCACTAACGCGAGAAAACCTTCGAAAAGCCGTACTTCAAAGCCCAGCTTCGAAACGAACGGGCTTGCTCGAGCGACTCTTCACAATATGGTTTGACGGTCTCGTATACAATCAAATCTGGGAAGATCCAGTCGTTGACGCAGAGGCTCTAGAGCTTTCTTCTGCCTCAAGAATCTTGGCCATAAGTTCCGGAGGATGCAATTTATTGAACTACCTCCTCTACGATCCAGAAAGGATCGAAGCAGTGGACCTCAACAAACATCACATGCATCTCACCCGCCTCAAACTCATGGCGCTTAAAACTCTCCCAAACTATGAAAGCTTCTTCTCTTTCTTTGGAGTAGCGTCAGGCGAGCAGAATGTTGCGAACTACAACAAGTTTATCCGTCCCCAACTCGATCAGGAGTCACGTGAGTATTGGGAACAGATCTCCCCGCTGAGAATATTTGGCGCAAAGCGACGGATTCACTACTTTCGAAACAATCTGTACAACTATTCTCGCTCAGGCTACTTCCTTCGATTTCTGCATTCTCTCTGCCGCGTGACAAAATGTGACACGTCGAAGCTCCTGCTCGCAAAAACGCCCGAGGAACAGGTCGAACTCTTCGATCGCTATTTGGCACCAAGTTTCGACCACTGGATTGTGAGAGCCTTGGGAAAAGTGCCTGTTATTCTCTTTAGTCTCGGCATTCCACCAAAACAATTCGAAAGCCTCTGTGAGGGTCAGGCCGAAAAGATCGTTCAGATTTATCGTGACCGGCTGCGACGACTTGCGTGTAACTTTCCAATTCAGGAGAACTATTTCGCATGGCAAGCGTTTGGGCGACGGTACAATCTGAAAAATCAAGATGCTCTCCCAGACTATCTCAAACGACAGAACTACGAACTCGTTCGTTCTCGCTGTGAACGAATTTCGACGCATATCATAAGTCTCACCGAGTTTCTCCGTCAGCAGCCGGAAAAATCCCTTAATCGATTCATTTTCCTCGACTCACAGGACTGGATGACACACCAACAGATCGACGAACTGTGGGGCGAGGTAGCTCGAGTAGGCGAGGCCGGTTCGAGGATAATATTTAGAACTGCCTCAGATGAATCCCCTGTCGAAACTGCGCTCACAGAGAGAGTTCGAGAGTTTTTCCGATATGCCGAGCGAGAATCTCGTGACTTTTATGAACGGGACCGTTCTGCTGTCTATGGCGGCTTTCATCTGTATCAGGCAGCTCAATGACGGAGTCGAGAAGTCTTTCTCATCCTGAACTGCTAGACAGAATATATTCCGCACAACGGCACATTTATGATCTCTCTCGAAAATATTACCTATTCGGGAGAGATCGACTCCTCGAAGAGATGAATGCCCTGCCCGGAATCCATATTCTCGAAGTTGGTTGCGGAACAGGAAGAAACTTAATCGCCCTTGCGCGTCTCAATCCTGGCCTCTCTCTTTTTGGAATAGATGCGTCTCGAGCCATGCTTGAGACCGCTTCGAGCGCGATTGAACGTGCCAAGCTCCCTTCGCCAATCACTCTTGAGTTTGGATTGGCTGAAACATTTGACCCAACACAAAGTAGTTTCCGATCCTCCTCTTTCGATAAGGTCTTCTTCTCATACTCACTGTCTATGATTCCTGACTGGAAAGGCGCTCTCTTGAATGCTCTCCGTCTCCTCCGCCCAGGTGGAGTGCTCTTTATAGTCGATTTTTGGGACCAGTCGGGGTACCCTGTGTGGTTTCAGAGACTTCTTCGATGGTGGCTCTCCCTCTTTCATGTCGAGTTCAAGCCTGAGCACCTCCTCTTTCTCGATCATCTCCAGCGCGAGAAAAAGATATCTCTTGAACTGTCCCCTGTTGGGAGGCGCTATGCGTACCTCGCGAAAGTTCGTCTTCTATCGCAGTAGGGTAGATATTTGCTCCACCACTTGAGAATTTCCTGCCACAAAACATTCCGATTTCGGTGAACCTGTCTTTCGAATCCATTCAAAAGCTTTCTTCGATTCAACACACATAGATTCAATTGGAGAATAGTCCCAAAGAGAGAGATTCCACTCGACTGTTGCAGACACCCGTCCCGTCGCAGCAAGCGCCATAGAATAGCAAGTATAGAGAATCCTGTGTTTCGGGAATGCTCGTTGAAGTTCAAACGAGATCTCTTCTTCGCCACTTCGTTGAAAAGCCTCAAGTGGAGCCAAACAGATCAGCGGGGCATCCCGAAGCGGGTGATCACGTTGGTCTCGCGAATGCTCCTGAATACCTTCTCCTTCAAACGAGACTACCGAGAAGTCTAGCGAGGGAAAGTCAAAAAATCCGCCAACTGATTTTCCATCGTGTAGAATTCCCACTACAGTTCCGAAAGTACCGATTCCTCGCGAGAAATCCTCGGTCCCATCAATTGGATCGAGGATCCAGGTGTAGGGTGAAGATCCACTCTCATCAGCAAACTCCTCTCCTCGTATGGAATGATCTGGAAAATTTTTCCGTATCCACTCCCGAAGCAAGGTTTCAATTCCAACATCAGCTGAAGTCACCCACGAACCGTCATCCTTTTGTTCACGACTTATCGGGGTAGAGAGGAGGGTGTGGAAAGCTTCCCGGGACACTCGTTGAAGAGCCGCAAGATGTGAGAGCGAAGGGGTCATTTTTGAAATCCTCCAGGAAAAGTATGTCCTACCACAGGTAACTTCTTATTTTTCTTGAATAAATTGTACGAGCTTCTCCTAGTTTCTCGCAATCCAGCTCTTTAGCCAATTCGAGAATTTGCCGATCTTTCACAGTACGAGTGATGCTTTAAGTTCGTTCATGCTCGATTTCATGACTCGATAAAAGGCGACACTCGTTAACGCTAGGAAAGCACGGCAATGGACGAGGACGTTAAACTCTACACTCTGATCGTATCCCCTCAGGATGCAAGCGGTGCACTCGCTCAACAGCTGATCGACGCCTACGGTGATGAATACGATTTCGGCGAAGTTGAGTTTACAACATCGCTCTTAAAAGCAATACAAAGCTTGCAGGAAGGAAGCTTTGATATCTGTTGTGTGGCAGCAAGTTATAGTGACGAAGAGATTCGAGAATTCTTCCTTGATTTTAATAAACTCCAACTCGAGAAAGCTTGTGCATTTGTTCAGGTCCACTCGACGTTAGAGCCAGACTTCGATCGGGATATGCCCAAACAGTTTGGACTCCATGGGATAATTTCTCTTCAGGGCACACACGTAGACCGCGAAGAACTCAGTCAGGCCCTAGTCGATTGGAAGCATGAGAAAGAGATCGTTGAGAAAAAAATCGATGTCGAAGGAGCTCTCAATGTCGTTTTGCGTGACATTGACCGAGCAGCACGAGATCTCAAACGGGGTAAAAAACAGAAGATGAATCAGATACCTTCGGAATTCATCTCTATTCAAACTGATTTCGACGAAGAAGTTCTCAAGAGTTATTTCAATAAATTGTCGGTGAAAACGGAGCAATCCGAGCCAGAAGAAGCCGATCTCATAAAGGTGCCTGAAGAGGTTTTAAAGAAGAATCTTCCGTTTCTTGAAGAAGATAAGTACGGCGGGGTAAGCCAACGAGTCTGGAAAAAGCTCCTTAGAAAGATGGGTGAAAAGAAAGATACTCAAGAAAACCCTGCTGCCCCGACCGAAGACAGTCCCACTGAATCTGAACAGGGGGAACCTCAAGACCAGGACGCAAATTAGCTCGCCATAAAGTTTCCAGCAAACCGGGTAACAAGTCTCCTATACGGCGTTGCCTGGAGAAGGTGAGCCACTGCCCGCTTGAGATCTCCTGGTTCCTCCAAAAGGGTCACCCACGAATCCCGAATCAAGATGCAGAGCGTCCTTAAAAGCTCAGCTTCTTCAGCCAAGTCACTCCGAATAAACAGAATACTCTCTCGTGTTCGTACCTCTTCCGAGAGATCAGTAAATTCCTGAACCTCACCAAATGCTGTGAGAATAGAATAATAGGGAAAGCCAAGAATACTTCTTAGGTGGCTCCCTCCTTCTCGGAAAGCACTTCCTACCTCATGGGGTTCTGCATGTTCAAAATCGAGCTCATCCGCACGAAGCAGGCCCTTTCGTGCGAGTTCATCTAAGAAAAAATGCGCGTTGGAATGTTCTTCATCATTGATAAGGAAAGTTCCGCCCAAAGTTGACAGGGCCTGAGATTGAGCAGGATGAAGGAGCGCATAGCTCTGCCGGGGCAAGAGCATCAAAGGACGATAGTTCTGGGCTTTCGATGAGAGAAGATTTGCTGCAGGTGCCAACGAGAGACTCACGAGCCCAGGCAAGTCGTCCTTTGTCCCTTTCTGAAGGACATCGACAAGTCCCAAGGAGCTTGGAAATTCGAGGTCGAGCTGGAAGGGAAATCCTTTCAGAATAAGATGCGAGAAAATACCGAGCGCGCCAGCTTGCGACACGGAGAGAGCTACGGAGATAGCCTTCCCCTCTCGCAAAACATCGTGCGCAAGAGAAGAAATTCCAAGTTGCTCCGATCGACTCAAACCGAGGTTCGACTCGAGGAAAGAGAGAACATTCCCATCGGCAAGAATCTGAAATCTCTCTCCTGAACGTAAGCGTAAGATAGTCTTATGAACACCCTGATGAGAGAGTCCTTCACTCGTGGCAAGTCGGAGCTTCATTTCTCTCTCAAGCCGCCGCTTGAGAAGGACTTCAATAATACCCTCTGAGGAGACCTCGGGAAGCGGCGGATTGAGCTCCTCACCTAACAATTCTGCAAAGGCTGCAAGGACATCCCCTTCGATGAGCGGCACCCCGTCGAGAAAGAGGTGAATCTTGCCAATTTCAACCGCAGATTCATTTAAACTGATAGCGACCTCTCCCGTTCGCTTCCGTTCGGGATTAGAACGGAGAACGAAACGGTGCACCATCGCTCGCCCTACCGAGTCACTCCCAAACATGTCCACAAGCCAACCAGGTGGTTTACCAAGCGCATGATCCAGTGACGAGGCACAACCAGAAAAGTCTTTCCCCAAATGGGCGCCACTGTTTTCTCGAAGATGTGCCTTTGCACGAACAAAGAGAAGAGCAACTGCTTTAACGGCGTTGGTCCACTGAAAAGTGGCATCTCCCTGATGGCCACCAACTGACTTTCCTCTCAAGGATACACGCTCACGATCATTCAATCGGCTTTGGAAGTGTACCCGTTGAAGCTCAATCGCAGGTTGGCTTGAAAAATAAAGAGAGATTTCAGCACTCACCGAAGAGATCCTTCGAATACTCAATAAAGCGCTTTCATCACAGAGGTGGTGAGTATCCTGGTCTTACAAACACTCTGCGCCGCTCGTCCAGACAAGCACACCTCCCGAACGAACGAGCCCCGTGGTTCCGAATGACGATTATAAGTCCTCGAAATTTCTTAGTAAAGCACTTGCCGAATCCTTCGGAATCACTTCCGGAGGGTGAAACGAAAGAGCTCCCATATTGTGAGAGACACAAGATGTGGAGGTATCACATGGAACAATACAAGGTAGTTAACTCTCAGGTCGAAAGGGGCAAACAAGCAAGCGATGACACTCTCCTCTCAGGGGAGTCGTTCCAACGCAAGGCATCAAAACTCTCAACGTCTTCAATAATCTTTACGGGTCAGCTCTCGTCCCAACTCGCGGCGAGAACTCTTGCTGTGTTGGGAGCCTCTCCGGGACAGATGCTCCTTGGTAAATTTCCGAATAGCGAAACTCGGATTGAGATTCTTGAGAGTGTCCGAGACAAAAACGCTTTCGTCTTTCTGAATCCATCACCTCCAGTGAACGAATCACTCGTACAGAACGCACTTGTAATTCAGGCTCTCAAGCTCGCTGGAGCTCAAAAGATTACTGCAATTCTTCCCTATTTTTTCTACTCACGACAGGACAGACGGGCCGACTGCCGTCCACCGATAAGCGCGCGAGCTGTAACTGATATTCTCAAAGCAACTGGAGCTCACCACATTGTCACTATCGATGTTCATGCCCGGCAAATAGAAGGCTTTTTCGACGGTCCATTTGATAACCTCGAGGGACTGCGTCATATGGCTCCCCACGTGCTGGCAGATCTTGGTCCGGGGTTAGTGGTTGTCTCTCCCGATGCAGGAGGGAGCAAAAGAGCGGAAGGATTTTCAAGAACGCTTGAGAGAATAAGTGGGGTCTATAGCCCACTAGTTGTACTGAGCAAGTTTCGGCCGTCTCCCTCCGAACCGCCTACCATTACCTGTTCGGCCGGTTCAGAGGCACTCAGTGGAAAGACCTGCGTTCTTGTCGATGACATGATCGACACTGGAAACTCTATGATTGCGGCTGCGCAGGCTCTGAAAGATCGAGGAGCAAGAAAGGTCATCCTCTGCGCCTCTCACGGCATTCTCTCAAATGGTGCCGCGAAAAAACTTCGTGAGGCAAAGTGGCGAGACGAGCCTCTGCTGGAGCGAATGTACCTTTCAGACACAATTGATATTGAGAACGAGAGGAAAGATTTCGTGAGGACCATAAGCCTTTCCCCGCTTCTCGCTGAAGCAATATCAAGACTCGACAGAACAGATTGCTCAATTGGCGAACTCAATCAGTTACATAATTTCGGAGAGAAAATTTCACCAACTTTACAAATCCAATCGGAGGTACCCTATGATGCTTGACCAATTACATCTTCATCCGCAAACTCCTGAAGCCCTCGCTGAGCACATCCGAACTGTGCCTGACTTTCCAAAACCAGGAATTGCGTTTAAAGACATCACCCCACTTCTCGCTCATCCTCAGGCCTTCGCGGAGCTTATCTCTCGCATGTCGCATGCCGTGCAAGAATCGAAAGCCGAATGTATCGTTGGGTTGGAGTCGAGGGGATTCATCATAGGGGTAGCGATAGCCCATGAACTGGGTCTTCCCTTTATCCCCGCGAGAAAGCCCGGGAAACTCCCAGCCGAAACCATCAGGGCAGACTACGAGCTTGAGTATGGGTCTGCCACTCTCGAGATTCACTCAGACAGCATCCGCGAAGGACAGCGGGTTGCTATAGTAGACGATCTTCTCGCAACAGGCGGAACTGCCGAAGCCGCATCTTGCCTCGTGCGAGCACTTGGAGGAGTTCTTTCTGGATACTTTTTCGCAATCGAACTTAAGGAGCTTAAAGGAGCAGACAGACTCGTCGAAGGCAACGTCCA
>JAGRAO010000013.1 GCA_020434565.1 Bdellovibrionales bacterium | reverse complement strand
ACAAGTTGAGAAAGGCGGTTGAGGAAGAATGAAGATTCTTCTTTGACTGGAATAACGATCGAAAGAATTTTCTCCACGTTTCTCAAAGGTGGAATCTGAGAATCAGCAGCACCTTCCATCTGTCGAACTCTCAAAGAGGGATCGCGGGTCGACCGCGACCGAATCACACGGGAAAAGTCCGAAATGACGTGAACGATCACCATCGATTCGAAAGTGATCTCTGTACCGAGTGTGACAAAGCATCGAGGCAGTATTGCCGCAAATACGGAGAGGACGGTGAGCTTCGAAGAGGTGGTGGTTATCAAGGAGAAAGGAGTGAGGTGACTCCTTAAGAGTTCCGAGGTAGGTGGCGAGATGTCCGTAGTCTTCACAGCGATCTTCGAGATCGGAGAGTTTAAAAGCCCTGATAGTTTGGGAGTGAAATCCAATCATCCCGATCTTTCGTTCGATAGCTTCAGAAAAGCCGTTCAAAGGGCGAGAGGAAACAATTCGCACATCTGGGCACGCTCGTTGAGCAAGGAGCCTTCGAAAATCTTCGGTATAGAGCGCTCCGCTGAGACATTCACCACGGAGAACAGGATCGCTCATGAGTTCTTCTGGAATTCGGCGATCCGAAAAGACGTCCGAGAAATAGAGCTCTCCTCCCGGTTTGAGCACGCGAAAGATCTCTTGAAAGACTTTTTCCTTTTCTGGGCTGAGATTGACAACGCAATTTGATATGACGACATCGATAGATTCGTCACTAATTCCTGATGCCGAGAGATCCTCGATATAACCGTGACGGAACGAGACATTTGGACGCTCGAGTTTAAATTTCTCAGTGTGGTAGGCGATGTATTTTTCAGCAATGGCAATCTGGTTCTCTGTCATGTCGATCCCGATAACGGCACCGCTCTCTCCAACAAGAGCAGAAAGGAGAAAACAATCTCTTCCTGAACCACATCCGAGATCTAAAACGGTCATTCCCTCAAGCGCTAGCGGAATCGGGGAGCCACATCCGTAAAAGGTGGTGTGAACTTCGGTGTGTATCTTCTTAAGAAGTGGTTTGAGATAAGATGGAATCTCTTCGGATGAGCAACACGCACTTGTCTGAAGATCGGAGTTCGAATTGAGCGTTTCGCCATAGTAGTCTTGGACAATCGAGTAGATATTTGGGGTTGATGCCATAGCTTCCTCCAACAATCTAAGAATTAATTCCGACTAGAGCACCAGAGCATGAGCTGCCGGCTCCAGCAGTGCAACCGAAGCAGTGATTCTCAAATGCAATCTCCCGTTGCGCAAGGTCTTCGAATGAGTCGATGTCCCAGAGCGTGATCGGTCCGTGTGAGAGGGGTATCTCAAGCATCTGATTGAAGTCACAGTCAAAGATCTCGCCCGTCCAACTGATCGAAATGAGATTTCGGCACATCACCGAACGTGCAGCAGAGGAGCTGAAGTTTTCTCGGAGGAGCGTCATGTACTGCTCGTATTTCCCCCATTGTTCGAGTTGGTGAAGGAACCGCTTGATCGGCATATTTGTGAGAGTAAGAAGTCGATGAAAGAAGATATTAAAGTCTTCTTGAAGTCGCCGTTTGTACTCCCTTTCGAGCTTTTCTTGTGCCGGCGGCAACGATGCACCACCCGGATTGTAGACGAGATCGAGCTTGAGATTCGAATTTTCCTTCCCGTATCCGAGAGCATTGAGCTTTTGAAGGGCAATGATACTTTTTTCAAAAACTCCTCCACCGCGCTGTTTTTCGACGTTCTCAGAGGTGTAGCAAGGAAGCGAAGCCACAATATGAACTTGGTGGCTTTGTAAAAAATGAGCGAGGTCTTCAAATCCAGGCTCAAGCAGAATTGTGAGATTGCAGCGATCAATAACGTGTTTCCCGAGTTGTCGACTCCCTCGAACCAGATCTCGAAACCGATCATGAAGTTCTGGGGCTCCACCGGTTATATCAACGGTATGGATCGTAGGAGAACCGTTGAGAAGCTGCAGGAGGCGCTCTACAACATCATCACTCATCATCTCGGTCCGCTTTGGACCGGCTTCAACATGGCAGTGAAGGCAGGCTTGGTTGCATTTTCGGCCGTTGTTAATCTGAAGGATCTCCGGCATGCCTCTCCGCGTTGAAATTGAACGCGAATGAAGTTCGCTCAAAAAATTGAGGTGCGAATTTGACATTAGGAACGTCTCCACGCGTGAAATTTCTCCGCCACCTTTACAACCCATGTTGGAACATGATTCTTCCTCCACTCACCTGCAACAAATTTATTCGCCTCTGCCATCGTCGGATAGGTATGGATGATACTGAGAAGAGAACCGAGTTTCATACCTTTTTTCATAGCCAGGACAAATTCTGATATGAGCTCTCCGGCGCCGTGTCCCACAATCGTGACTCCGAGGATTGATCCACTTTTTCTTGGAGTAATGACTTTCACAAATCCGGCTGTATCCTCTTCGCAAATCGCCCGATCGAGTTCAGAGAGGTAATATTGGGTGACCTCGTAATCAATATCTCGAGAAAGAGCTTCTCTCTCTGTGATTCCGACATGTGCGAGTTCGGGCTCGGTGTAGGTACATCTCGGAATAACTCGATAATTCGCTGAAAAACTCTTCCACGGCGAAAACAGCGCGTTCATCGAAGCACACCATGCTTGGTAGGCTCCGGCGTGAGTCAGTTGATACGGTCCGGTAACGTCACCACAAGCATAAATATTCGGTACTGTCGTTCTCAGATATCGGTCTGTCTCTATCGTCCCATTCTCACGAAGCTGAACACCGAGTCGATCGAGACCTAAGTTTGACGTTCGTGGCGTACGGCCAACGGCGAGCAGTGCTAGGTCAAACTGGGCTCGAACTTCACCGTCCGGTCCTAAGGCAACTGCTATCTGCTCACTATCTTCAATGAAGAATCGATTGAGCTCTGTCGAGAGATGAACTTGGACACCGTCCGCTTCAAGGCTTTCACGGACAACCTGAGCGGCTTCGAAGTCTTCTTTGGAGAGAATCTGACTTGCGGTTTCAAGAAGCGTTACCTCCGAACCAAATCGCGCAAAGCACTGCGCAAGCTCACATCCTACTGGGCCGCCACCAACGACAAGGAGTCTTTTGGGAAGTTCGCGAAGTTCCCAAAGAGTTTCAGAAGTAACAAACTGAATCCTCTCAATTCCTTCGATAGCAGGAATTGTCGACATCGCTCCCGTAGCGACTACCAAACTCTTCGAAGAATAGACCTTCCCGTTCACCCGTACTCGATAGGGATCAAGGATCTCAGCATCTCCTTGAATGCACTGGACCCCTAATTTTTCATATCGTTCTCTTGAATCATGCGGCTCAATACGTCGGATCACGCGCTGTACCCGCTGCATGATCTCGTCGAATTCAAATTCTGCACAGAGGGAGCGGAGACCAAACTCTTTTGCCCTCAAAGATTGTGCGACGATACGAGCTGTTTTCAAAAGCGCTTTGCTCGGGACACAACCGGTATTGAGGCAATCGCCTCCCATTTGAGCTCGCTCAATCAGGGCTACTTTCGCTTTTGTAGCAGCGGCAACATAGGCGCTGACAAGTCCAGCCGAGCCTGCGCCAATCACAGTCATATTGAAATCAAACTCTTTTGGGGCATTCCACTGCTGAGCCATCTTTCGCGTTCGGAGGATGGAGACAATTCGAGATGATATCAGTGGAAGGATGCCAAGAATTGCGAAGGCGAACAGGAGTTTCGATGAGACTATGTCATGAATATTCTGAATGTTTGCCAGCTCAGTCCCGGCATAGACATAGGCGAGAGTCCCAGGAAGCATTCCAACCTGGCTGACCCAAAAGAAGGTCGACAGGCGAATCGGCGTGAGTCCCATAAGGAGATTTACGAGGAAGAAGGGAAAGAGTGGAACGAGCCTTAAAGCGAAGAGATAGAGTGCACCTTCGCGCCTTATCCCACGTTGCACAGATTCAAATCGATCAGAGAATCGCTCTTGGATAACCTTTCGCAAGAGGTAGCGGGAAGTGATGAAAGCAAGGGTTGCGCCGAGAGTACTCGCAAATGAAACAACGACTGTTGTCTTGGCCATGCCAAAAAGCGCCCCTCCAACTATCGTGAGAGCGGCGGCTCCTGGAAGAGAAAGTGCACAGATGAAGATATAAAGGAAGAAGTAAGCAAAGAGAGAGAGTCCTGGAGAGTTGTGCTGGAAAGCTGATGCCTGTTGCGCGACCTGCCGAAGGGCAGCGAGAGAGAAGAGTTCTTTCGGAACGCACACCCACGCAACGAGAATCGAGCACCCAAGCAGGGTGGTGAGAATTGGCTTTGTCCGAACCATAGTGAGGAGTAACTTATCCAGGATCGAGACAAAAGGGGACAAGACATCAAAATTTTTTTGAATTTGCACTCGCCGGCTCATGAACTCTTGCGAGCAGCCTCGACGACGCTGGTCTGCTTCCTTCGGAGCGGGAGAAGTTTTAATGTTTAGAGGCGGATGCTATTCCCGATTCCTCTTCGATCCAAGCGATTGTCTCAGTATAGTTGATCGGCTTTTCCAGGAATCGAAGCGCACCTCTGTCCAACATCGTTTGAACTTCTGGATTGAACTCACCAGAGTGGACGGCGACTTTCACTTCAGGATCAATACACTTCATTTTTTCAAAGATTTCAGGTCCAGACATTCCCGGTAGCCGCATGTCAAGAAGGACCACATCGACTTTTTGGTAGTTCTCCGAGAACCACTCGAGTGCAGCAGGGCCATTCGAAAAGCAGACTGTGACGATCGAAGCGGTAGAAAACAAGCTCTCCATCGCCGTCAACAGAAAGTCGGAGTCATCTACAAGGACAACGGTGGGATGTTCCTCTTGAACATCTATTGAATGAGGGGCCAACCCTTGGCTACCCATGACTCTTACTTCCTCAACTCGACTCTTTTTTTGCTACGAAGATAGTCGACCTGATGCTCATAGGAGATGAGACTTATGAGTGAACTTTCAGATTTGAGGTAGTTGCGGAGGACGAAACTAGGAAATTTGCTTAGGCCGCATCTCCCTACGCATTTCGATAAGCTCTACCGTACGAAGAGAAGATATCTATCAGTTGAGCTTGTGGGCTCGAGCTGATAACCGGCCTCCGAAAAACCTCTTAGATCTTTCGGGGCAGAGAGGCGATTTCGAACAATATAGTTGGCCATCATTCCACGAGCTTGCTTCGCAAAAAGGGCAATGGACCGTAGATTCGAGCCGTTTTTCTCTTTAAAATCGACCTGCACGATCGGTACCGAAAGGTGCTTCGGGCGTAAGACTTTGAAGTACTCTTGAGAGGCAAGATTGACGAGAGAGCGGGATTTGGACTTCTTTACCTCTTTTTCTATTTCGTTTTGGAGCATATCTCCCCAAAAACCATAGAGGTCTTTCGCTTGTTTTGTTTTGAGCGCAGTTTTCATTTCAAGGCGATAAGGCTGGATCAGATCGAGGGGGCTCAAAACTCCATAGAGCCCCGAGAGAATTCTGATATGTTTTTGCGCGTACAGAAAATCTGCCTTTTTGTACTCTCCGACTTCGATCCCGTCGTACACATCTCCGCGAAAGACAACCAACGCTTGACGTGAATTCTTCATTGAAAATGGAGTGCTGAATTTCCTAAAACGCTCCGCGTTAAGCTCAGCGAGTTTAGAGCTCACGCCCATCAAGCTCTGAAGTTTCGTTGAGCTAAGCTTGCGGAGCTCATCGACTAAGATTTTTGAGTTTTTCAAAAACTTTGGTTGGGTGAACTCCTTGCAGGAGAATTGGTTATCAATGGCTTGAGTTTTTGACGGCGACAGTACTGCCAACATAAGTGTCTCCCTTATCCTGAGCGAGGTTTAGCTTTACACAGGGTACTCCGATTTTCCACATAAGTGACTAATTTGAGTTGAGCAATTCTCTTGCCTTCTTTGCCCTGAGATACTCTCGAACATATCGATTGTGCTCAGACAGAGTCTTCGAAAAGCGGTGGCGGTCAAAATTTTCTGCATCCACGACATAGTAGTACAAACCTTGATCTGTTGGGGTAAGGACGGCGAGAAGGCTCTGAATAGTTGGCGAGCAGATTGGGCCGGGAGGGAGACCGGGGTGTACCCTGGTATTGTAGAGATTGTTACGATCGATGAGATGCTTTCGGCGAATATCGCCATCAAAATCCGGAATACCGAAGATTATTGAAGCATCGATTGCGAGAGCTATACCCTTGTTGAGTCGGTTCCAAATGACTTCAGAAACCAGAGGCCTTTCGTCGTCTTGCTTTGTTTCACGTTCAATGAGGGAAGCGAACGTTATTGCTTGGGCGAGAGAGAGCCCAAGCTGATTGACCCGTTGTTCATAGTCAATGGGGAGCCGCTCACGGAATTCTGAGACCATTCGACGAAAGATATCTTCAGGACTCGGATGATGGATAAACGGATAGGTCGCCGGATACAGGTAGCCCTCGAGTGAGGTCGACGGGATGCCGAGCGAGGCAATAAAATCCGTATCACCAGCCACCTGACGAAGTTTTTCTACTGGAGCTGCTCCCTTCGCTGCGAGTCGCTCGATGATTTGGGAAACCGTGAATCCTTCCGGAATCGTTACTTCGAAAACCACTGGCTGATAAACATCACCGTTGATAAACGCCTGTGCAATTTCTCTTGGCGCTACAGACTCGGAGAAGCGATATGTCCCCGCTTGGAATCGGTGTACCTGAGAGAAGAAACGCGCCCAAATCCAGAAGAGTTGGTTGCTCGATACGAGTCCCTCGTTCTCGAGTCTTGTGCTCATCTCGCGAAGCGATGTCCCCCGCGGATAGTCAAGTACAACTGGATATGGCAGCTCCCGGCTCCGGTTCGCCCAATGGATCAGCTCCTCTCGCAGGAAGAAAAAAGTCGAGGCACCTAAAAGCCCGAGGAGGAGAATGACTCTAAGGAAAGAAGAGACTCTGTTCATGTCGTTCGAGTATTTCAGCGAATCGCCTTCATTGGGGCAATCCGTTCCGAAGAATCTGCGAAACTCAGTTCGTCGAAACGAAAAGGAGTACGCAAAAGGCACCGAATGTTAAATATTCCATTTTCAAGTTGGATCCGGAACCCCCAGAAGGTGCGTTAATGGAGGCATACCCCTTACGTGCACCAGGTGCTACACTGAGATCTCGAGTCGCTCGGGAGGGTAGGGCGCTCGTCTTGAAGGCGTTGAAGGAAAAGATTCAGGAGTAGGGGATTAGGAGTAAGGGATCGGGGGTAAAGAAATCGTGCAGCGGAACCCATTTTTGCGTAGTCTCACACTCATTAACCAGAGCGGCATTTCATATGTCGTGGTGGGTGGGTTCGCTGTGGTCATGCACGGTGTAAATCGATTTACCCCAGATCTGAATGTCGTCGTTTCATTTGAGGAAGCGCCGCTCAAAAGACTTTTTGAGCTCTTTACGTCTTCAGAGCTACTCCCTTCAGATTCAACAATGGTTGACCAGTTTCTTGCTCCTCCGTTGAGAGAAAAATTGTTGCCGGAGCAGAAAAAGAGGTTCCTCTCTTTTTACGATCATCAAGCCCCTCCATTTCGAGTTGATTTTTTTACGGCTCATCCGATTGACTTCGAGAAGCTGTATTCCGATAGAGATGTGGTCTCGGTGGGATCCCAGGAGCTCTCTCTTTGTTCGCTTTCAGATCTCTTGTTGTTAAAAGAGATTGCCCACCGAGGGCAAGATCAAGCTGACTGTGACCAGCTGAAGGTGATCCAGTCTCTTCGGTCTGAAGGATTCTCTCCTGAGGGGCTTGAGAGTGCCTATCCTGAGTTTTCAAAGGAGCACCTTCGGGCTCTCTCGGAATTTCATGCCCTCCCTGCGTCTCAGAAGCTTGACTGGCTCTTGGAGATGCTCACTCATCTTGGACAGTTCTGCGTGCTCTAGGCCATAAGGCTGAAGTGGCTCAGATTGATTGCAGTTTTGGTCAGATTTCCGTATAGCATTGCTCGACTTTTCGTCTCTCCGACCTCTCCTTGGAAAAAGGAATTCGAGATAACGTCAGAGCCGGGAAAGGGAGAGTGTTGAGTTCCTGAGCGAGGTCGTTGAATCTGGGTCATTGAAAGGGCTATCGATATGGAAAGGTGGACTCCTTCAAAGAGTGCAGAACTCTACTCGGTAAACGAGTGGGGTAGTGGATACTTTGCGGTTGGTGAAAATGGGAATATCATCGTGCGTCCGAAGCTCGGAAGCGATCATTCAATCGATCTCCATGAGCTCGTTTCGACCCTTCACCGGCGTGGCGTCGAGTTGCCGATTATCTTCAGATTTAATCAGATAATAGATTCCCAGCTTGAGAGGCTCTATAACGCCTTTCAGTCTGCGATTGAGAACTACGGATATCAGAATAGGTACAGATTAGCGTTTCCTACGAAAGTGAATCAACAGCGGCACGTCGTTGAAGCGATTCAGCGTGCCGGGCGTCCATTTGAAATAGCGTTGGAGGTCGGAAGCAAGCCGGAGCTTATTGCTGTTCTTGCCATGCTCGATAGGCCCAACGAGATGCTCTTGTGCAACGGATACAAAGATGCCGAATACCTCGAACTAGCGTTGCTCGGAAGAAAGCTTGGCAAGCGCTCTATTATTATTATTGAGCAGCTCTACGAATTAATACAGGTGCTTGAAGTATCCAAGAGAGTTGGCGTTGTGCCGGAACTCGGCTTTCGGATGAAACCGATCTCGCGAGGGAGTGGTAAGTGGGAGGAGTCCGGCGGGGAAAATGCAAAGTTTGGATTGTCGAGTCTCGAGATTTTGCAAGCAGTTCAGAAGCTGGAAGAACATGGGATGTCTGATTGCGTGAAACTTCTTCACTTCCATGTCGGAAGCCAGGTCTCCTCAATCGTCGCGATCAAGCGGGTCCTGCGTGAGGCAGGCCGGATGTACGTTGAGCTGAAGAAACTGTGTCCAGCTCTCTCGATGTTTGATGTCGGCGGTGGACTAGGAGTCGACTACGATGGGTCAAGTACGAGCTTTGAGTGTTCCATAGATTACTCCTTGGATGAGTATGCGAGGGATGTCGTCTGGGCGATTAAAACCTACTGTGATGAGGCGAATATCCCTGAACCTGAAATCCTCTCCGAATCAGGTCGTGCGACTGTGGCTCACCACAGCGTTCTCGTCACCGAAGTTACCGATGTCGCTCAAGGGAATCCGGGACTCGAACTCGAAGGAGTCCCAGATGGTGACCTGCCGAAAGTAAAGGAGCTTTGGAATATTTATCACGATCTTTCGGTGAAAAATCTTGCTGAGAGTTTTCATGACGCTATGGCGTTAAGAGAAGAAAGTTTCTCTTCTTTTCTCTCGGGGGATTCTTCGCTGAAAGAGCACGCATATGTGGAATCACTCTTCCGAGCGACGTGCGCCAAAGCTCGAGAACTGTCGTTTAAGACAAAAAGAGCGCCTGAGGTCATACAAGACGCCGATACTTTTTTACGTGATACCTATTTCTGTAGCTTTTCCCTTTTTCAGTCGCTTCCCGATTCTTGGGCCATTGATCAGTTGTTCCCCATCGTTCCGATTCATCGACTTGAAGAGTTGCCATCTCAAAGGGGCCTCATAGCCGATTTAACGTGTGACAGTGATGGAAAAATTCACCGGTTCATCGATACGCACGATATTAAGGAACATCTACCACTCCATAAGTTCAACCCTGATCAATCGTATCGAATTGGTATTTTTTTGGTCGGCGCTTACCAAGAAACGCTTGGGGACCTTCATAATCTCTTTGGGGATCCGAACGCGGTGCACGTTGAGATTGATGAGTCAGGAAAGATTGTTATCCGAGATATTATTGAAGGAGATACCGTTCGAGAGGTCCTCTCTTATGTGCAATACGAACCCCAAGAACTCCTCGAGAAATTTCGAACTTCAATTGAGCATTCTCTTGAGGAAGCTCTCGTTACTCCAGAGGAGGCGGCTGACCTCACTTCGAAGTTTAAGCGAAGTCTCGATGGTTATACCTATTTCATTAAGTGATGGGTCTGTTGGTCCGCACTGAGTTTCGTTAAAGGGCGAGAGGCGAAATGCAATATGAAGGTCCCGGCGAAGCGGGAAATTTTCTCGGAATACCGTGTGAACTTGCGGAGGCGCGAGTATGTATCCTCCCCGCTCCTCTTGAGGCTTCTACTTCTTTTGGAAAGGGGACAGCTCTTGGTCCTCAGGCGCTGATCGAGGCTTCGCGGAACGTTGAACTGTTTGACTGTGAGACCGAAAAGGAGGTCTTCTCTATCGGCATCCACACCAGCTCGCCAGTTCTCTCGGATACTCCCGAGGGCTTTATGTTATCTCTTGAAAACCGAGTTGCTGAGTTGTTGAAGCAAGAGAAATTTGTTGTGACGTTGGGGGGCGAGCATACGGTCTCTGCTGCTCCTATCCGTGCTTGCGCTGAACATTTTGGAAAGATCTCGGTGCTTCAGTTTGATGCCCATACCGATCTCCGTTTGGCATATGAGGGAAATCCTCTAAGTCATGCGTCGGTAATGGCACGGGCAAAGGAGTGTCCTCGAGTTCAAAACGTCGTCGCAGTTGGTATTCGTGCCATGGATAAGAGTGAGTTTGATGGTTCGATACGAGAAGATATCTTCTTTGACCACGAGATTCAGGCAGATCCAGAGTGGATTCCGCACGTGCTGGAGCGACTGTCTGATAGAGTGTACGTGACTTTTGATATAGATGTTTTTGACGCTGGCTTTATGCCATCTACCGGAACACCCGAGCCTGGTGGGCTTTCGTGGTTCCACGCGCTGGCTCTCCTTCGTGAAGTTTCAAAGAAGCGAGATGTCGTTGGTTTTGATTTGGTAGAACTCATGCCGCTTTCAGGTTTTTCTGCTCCGAATTTTGTTGCAGCAAAACTCGTATACAAATTCTTAAATTACCGATTTGGATAACGAACGGAACGAGGAGAAAATAATGACAATACGAGCGTTTGTACAGCACCATTATCGTCACTTCAATGCTGCTGCTTTGCGAGATGCGGCAGACGCGTGGGTCAAGCACCTTCAAGATGGCGGAAAGATGTTTCTCACGTTAGCTGGTGCCATGAGTACTGCGGAACTCGGAGTGTCGGTATCAGAGCTCATTCGTAAAGGATGCATTCACGGTATTTCGTGTACTGGTGCGAATCTTGAAGAGGATGTCTTTAACCTCCTCGCTCATGAGCATTACGAACGAATCCCGCATTTCAGAAATCTTGATCCTCACTTTGAACAGTCTCTCTGTGATCGGGGGATGAATCGGGTGACAGATACATGTATTCCTGAAGACGAAGCTATTCGAAAAATCGAACACCGAATTCTGGAACGGTGGCAGGCTGCCGATGGTTCGGGTGAACGGTATTTTCCGCACGAATTCTTCTTTCAGATGCTTCGTTCAAAGGAGCTAGAAGGTGAGTATCAGATTCCGGCTCAGGATTCGTGGATGCTTGCGGCTTCAGAGGCGAACTTGCCTATCTTTGTTCCAGGGTGGGAGGACTCGACTCTTGGCAATATCTTTGTCTCGCATGTCCTGGAAGGACGGCTCAAAAACTACACGACGATGAAGGGCGGAGTCGAATACATGGGCGCTCTCGTTAAGTGGTACGAAGAGGCAACCAAGAATTCTTCAATGGGATTTTTTCAGATTGGAGGAGGTATAGCAGGAGATTTCCCAATCTGTGTTGTTCCCCTTATTCGGCAGGACCTTCAGCGAGACTGCCCTACGTGGGGTTACTTTTGCCAGGTGAGCGACAGCACGACCTCCTATGGTTCCTACAGCGGTGCTATCCCTTCTGAGAAAATCTCTTGGGGCAAGATCGAACCAACCACTCCGAGCTTTGTGATTGAATCTGATGCATCTATCGTTGCTCCGATCATTTTTCAGTATGTTCTGGAGTCGATGGAGAGCTAGGGAGTTCTTTCGGCCAGCGATCTGTAGAGGTGCTCTCGAGGAGTCGTCTTTCGCTCTGTGTCGCCCTTTCGTAGAGATAGAGATCGTATGGAGCTGATTCGTGCGAGTGCTCTTTGGAGCGAGAATAGAGGAGATACCTTCCATCCTGGCTAAAAGACGGGAAATAGGAATTCTGCGCGGAATCGGTAAGGAGTGCCCCACCAGCGGGGTCCTTGACGCTCGTCAAGCGAAGCCGGGAGTTTCCGCTCGCATCCCCAAGTTCGACAAAGAGAAGGTCGTTGTCGAGAGCCACCGGCTCACAACCCCGCTTGAGCGAGGACGCAATTCCAGAACGAGGCTCAGCTCTCCATGCGTACCATGGTGAAGGGGAGTCCGAAGTGAAGAGGAGAGAGCGACCATCGTCGGCTACTCGAGGCTTTACGACTTGGGCTCTCTTAAACTCTTCTCCATCGACTGGAAATAGTATTTCAGCTTTCCCACTCTCAATCGAGAATGCCATGACCTTTTCCCGCTGGCGCTCGAAATACACGCGCTTGCCATCTCCTGAGAACGTCGGAAATGTTCCATTCTCAATGAGGAGTCGAGGATGTGTTCCATCACGCTGCATGATCCAGATGTCGCTCGGTGAGTATCGAGCCGTTGAGCGGGCTCTTGCAAAAACGATCGAGTTGCCGTCCGGGCTCGGGTCAGGAAACATCTCTTCAAACTCTGAGTCGTACAGCAGGGACGTTTGACCAGATCTGCTGTAAAGGTAGATTCCAAATGTGCCTGAGCTGTTGCTGTCGTATACTATTTCAAAGGGGACTTGCTCTCCAATACTGGCAGTCTTCTGAGAGCTCACTTCAGGCGAAGCGGTCTGAGCTGCGGAGATCCCCAGTCCTACTATCAGGGAAAAAGCAGCGGCTGAAGCCAATAGGGCAATTCGAGGAGAGACCTTCGGAGCCTCTTGCTCATTTTCCCAACTCTTCACCGATAAAAGGCACAATGCTCCGCCGCCGAGAAGTACACCCCAGAGTTGTGTAATCCATCGATGAAGGACAGAGGCCAGCAGAGAAACCTGTCCCTCGAGGCCAGTAAGAGAGAGGGCAAATGCAAGCGAGGACTCGTACATCCCGATCCCAAAGATCCCCGCGATCGGTAAACTCGCACTCGCTTCTGCGGCTACGAAACTTAAGAAAACGGAGCTCCACGGCAGATCATGAAAGGAAAGACGAAGGGGGAAAACTATAGCGTGAAGGAAAAAATAAAGTGAGGCGTATTTTGAGATTCGAAGAAAAATCGAAAGCAAGAGAACGGAGGAATAAACACCATGCTCTCGTGTCGCGGTTATCTCTCTTTCGACCCTCGAGAAAAAGTGCTGAATTTGAAGGGAACGGGCTGAAGGGAGAAGGCGATAGAGTCGCAGATCCACCTTCAGAATCGAGACAACTCGTGGGAGAAGGAGAATCGCCGCAAGACTGATCGCACCAAGAATGGTTGCAGCGAGAATCAGGTTTGGTACGGAGAGAGGCAGGTCTTCATGAACTGCTCCTACAGCGAGAATAATCAAGGGGGCAAGGGAGAGCGCATCAAACAAGATCGCGAGAGCAAAGCTTGCCACTCCATTTTCTACTGATACTCCGAGTCGGAGCTTCGCAAGGAAAATGTAGACAAGAGAACCTAGCCGCGCGGGGAGCAAATCGGCCGTCACGTTCCGAACGAGAATGACAAGAAAGAGACCGAAGCTCGAAACAGATGAGTCTGCTGCTTGAAGGAGAACCTTGTATCGAATTGCTCGTAGAGCACTCGCAAGCAGCGAGAGCGCAACAAATGTCAGTACACTTGGGAGATGGATACTCGATATCATCTCCCAAGCACGACGCAAGGGGATTTCGGATGCCACGAATAACACAAAAGTAGCGGAGACAAGGGCGCTCCCGATGAGGGCCAGGAGAGAGGATTGCTTCATGAACTCACCGTTTTCGTCACTCTTTTTCGTGTGGCGTTTCTATCGCTTCTGAGGCACCCATTTCCGTCGCGAGGGTCACGGTTTGTGGCCACATGAACGGAGAAGCCCCTCTGAACAGCAGGACGCGAGGAGGCTCCCCATAAGGAGAAACTGTTTCATGGAAAACGGCAGCTCCGTTGCAAGATAGTTTCACTCTTCCCTATAATGCGGGAATTTCGAAGAGAGAAACAGGCGCCGCATTTGAATTTTTGATGGAGTAATCCTCAAAGGTCTTTTTCTTGGGCGAAATTTTTGACCTATCATTTCGAGTTTTTGCAGCAGAGCCTTCATGAAGGAAAAGAGTATTCTCATTGTCTTTGGACTGGTTGTTGGTGGATTGCTTGCCGGTGGTTTGTATCTCCTCTATCCGCTCTTGAGAACGAAGCTTCCAGAGGGAGCTCAGTTTGCAAGCGTTGAAGAGTTCCAACGAACCATGCTGAAACGGGATGATCGAGATGTTCATGATGATAGTTCGGTGAGTCTCCGAACGATAATCGTGCCTCACCCGAATGACTCTATTATTTATGAACTGGCTCCGGGCAGTGATGTCGTGTTTCAGCGTGCTCCTACCCGGATTAATTCATGTGGAATGCGTGATCAGGAGTTTTCGATTCCAAAGCCTCCTGGGACTATACGTATCGCGTTTTTGGGAGATTCGTTTACCTTTGGCTGGGGAGTAAAAGAGGAGGAATCGTTCCCATCAGTAGCTGAAAAGATCCTGAACCGCTTTTTTGCATCTGACTTTAAGGTAGAAACTCTCAACTTTGGTGTTCCCGGATATTCGACCTTTCAAGAAGTCGCGTCATTTGAGGAGAAAGCGCTCGACTTTGACCCCGATGCAGTGGTTGTCTTTTTTGTAGAAAACGATTTCGGGTTGCCATTTTTTATCCGGGATCTCTCGGTAAAAGGAAATGTCGTCACTGGAGCGAGCTTTGCTCGTGAGGCCTGGAAGGGAGAAGACCCTGACGTGGTACAGCTTGATCGGAGTTTGCGAGGTATGCTCGACCCAAATAAGGGCATTCGTCGACTCGTGAGACTTGGGAAACGCAACGGGTTTTCGGTCCATCTTGCGATTAATCCGCGCCCAGATTGGCAACAGGATCTTGATCGACTTTGGATCGTGAAAAAAGCTCGAAGTCTTGACAATATGACGCTGCGAAGCCCATTTCTTGAGATCGTCCAGCGTCGATCCATTGAGCCCAAGGCGCTTTCACTTTCGTTCGATCCCCATCCAAGTCCGATCAAACATGAAATTCTTGGGGAACTAATAGCCTCAGCCTTGATACCTGCTCTAGACGCGCGATATTCATCGAAAGAGGGATGGAATTGAAGGAAAATCGTTCCGGAGATCTTCTCTTCCTCTCACTCGCCGTGGTGTTGGGTTTGATTCTCCGGCTCGACTTCTTGTTGAGCCCAAATTTTGTCGTTGATTCGGATGAAGCGATCGTAGGTCTGATGGCTCTCCACTATACCCAGGGAGTGCCACTTCCGGTTTTTTACTACGGGCAGCACTACATGGGCACACTTGAGCCATGGGTTGCGGGGATTTTTTTTGAAATTTTTGGTCCTTCATCTCTCGCCCTAAAGACCGTTCCGCTCCTCTTCTCGCTTGTTTTGATCGTCTTAAATTACTTCCTTGCACATGAATTGGCCGGGAGATTTGCTGCAAGGTGTAGCGCGCTTCTGACCGCAGTTGGACCGGCATCGCTTGTTGTGTGGAGTCTCAAAGCTCGTGGTGGGTTCATAGAGGTCGTTGTGCTCGGTACTGCGGCCCTCCTTCTTACGAGTCTCTGGTTAAAGCATAGAAGAGGCGATTCGTGGCGTCTCTTCCTGATAGCGGTTCTGCTCGGGTTTGGATGGTGGACGAATAATCAGGTTATCTTTTATATGCTTCCAATCGGGTTACTCTGCTTTGTTCGCAGTCTTTCTCAGAAGTCATTCCTGAAGAATACAATCGTTGGAACTCTCGGCTTTGTCTTGGGGGGGGCTCCATTTTGGCTCTATAACATTACGAATGAGGGAGCTACATTTCGGCAACTCGTCCAGAGTGGTGAATCAGATTTTTTTGGTCATATGGCCGGATTCTTTGAGAAAGCACTGCCGATTCTTCTTGGCGGAAGGAGGTTCTGGCAAGAAGAGGATTTGTACTCGAATTCTTCGCTGATCGTTATCTCTCTCTTTGGTGCTGCATTTCTTTTTGCGCTCCTTCGTTTTTTTATGGAGCGGAAAAAGAAACCTGAAGCAGCTCTTCCGATTCTCTTACTCCTTTTGTTTGTGGTAGGGACAGCAACGATTTTCTCCTTGAGCTCATTCGGATATCTCTCCTCTGCTCCGAGATATCTCCTGCCGCTCTATTCGGCGTTCGCGCCGCTTTATGGTGTGGCTTTCGCATCTCTCGCGAGAGTGGGGAGGGCATCTGCGATGCTCGGGATGGCGGTAGTCCTCGGCTTGCATCTTACCTCGTGTTATCTCCATGGTCGTGCAATCCCTGGGGAGCCGTTCGTTTACGATGGACAGCGGGTGAGCAAAGATCACGAAGAACTCCTAAACTGGGCGCGTGCTGAGAATATTCACTGGGTGCAAACCAATTATTGGATCGGATATCGCCTCGCGTTTGAGTCGCAAGAGTCGCTCAAGTTTGTCGTTTTTCAGGCCCCTCACCAGACTCGTATTAGCGCTTACGAACAGGAAGCACCGTATCCGAAGAACCGTCTTCCGTATGTGCTTGTGCCCGCTCAGACGAAACTCGTTACCAGAGCGCTTGACCTCCAAGGTATTCGTTACAAACTCGCGCGGAAAAGTGGCTACGATATCGTCTACAATTTGACTGAGTCGCAAGACGGTCGGGAGCAAGTTTCTCGTTCTGAACTGAAGGTTTCGGCAAGTAGTCGGTTTGAGATGATTGACGCGATCACTGATGGAGATGAAAAGAGTCGGTGGGGAAGTGGAGAGCCTCAGCACCCCGGTATGTTTGTTCGTGTCACCTTTGCTGAGCCACTTCCGATTCACTTTTTGCGGTACTCACTTGGAGGATGGACTCACGACTATCCTCGCGCGTTGAAGGTTTCGGCGCACGCTCCCGATTCACCAGAAGACGTTTCTATTTTGAGCGAGCAGGATTTTCTTGCACTCCGTTATCTCGACGATTCCGGACCGTGGACGATCTACTTTCCCGAGAATCGAACCTTTGAAGAGGTTGTTCTGATACAGACAGGGAGCGATTCGTTTTTCGACTGGTCAATCGCGGAGTTGAGCTTTTATGAGCGAAGTTCGGAGGAGTCCGCAGGAGGTCCCCGGTGAAGTCACCGGCTCATCCCTTCACTTTAGGCTGCCAAATTTGTGTGAAAGGGTACGGTTTCCGTTGAAATTGATCCCAGATGCTTGATTTTTCTCGCCAAAAATGGTCCCTCTTCATTCAGTCATTGAGCTCTCTCGGATTATTGGGCGGTGGTTTGCCCTTTGTCCCTGACAGCTGTGTCTAGTCACGTACACATGAGGAGAATAAAATGCGAACTTTGCGCTTCCTTCTTTTGTCTTTGGCAGTGGTAGTGCTCACTACTGGCTGTGCGACAATGAAGGACACCACCAAAATGAAGGCTGATATCGATAAGGCTGCTGCTCCTGATTTCGGTCCTTTCATGCAGCACCTCGTTCTTGCGAATCACAACCTTGCGATCGCCGATGGAATTTACTCAAACATGACCGAAGACAAAGGAACGTTTGGACATAAGGAGCGTTTTCAAGAAGCCGGAGAACATTATGCCGCCCTTGCCGCTGATGAGCGGATGGAGGCTGAAGCTGCTCTTCAGCGAATTCTCGACAAACGGTTGCTCCATCTCGAGCGATTGCATGTTCCAAAAGCAGTAGGGATGAGCACCTTTACGCTCTACTTTGGACTGGGAAGTTCATCACTTCGAGCGGCGAGCAACAAGAGCATCCGAGAAGCTGCAGACTTGTTAAAACAGTATCCGCTCTCTCAAGTAGCTATCATCGGATATACCGATACGCTTTCCTCTGATAGTTACAACAAGCGTCTCGCTCAACGACGCGCCATGGCTGCTTACTCGGCCCTGAAGGCTCTTGGGGTTCCACGTCGAGCACTCGATACTGCTGGCCTAGAGATTGTTGCTCACGGTGAAGTTGGAGATCCAGACAATACTGCCAATCAGGAGAATCGACGGGTTGAAATCCGAATTCAGCCGCACTCGAACCTTTTGTATCAAGGCGAGTAACCTAGCCTGGGTAGCGGTGGGAAGGGCTGTAGTTCACCCTTCTCACCGCTGCGGAGCGCCTGGTCTCCGGTTCCTTTTCTTTAGGCCCATTAGGCTCTTATAAGCCCTCCCCGTCCTTCTCCCTAAACGCCCAAACCTCAAGAAAATTGGAGTCTCTTCCGACAAACATGTGGGCAGGGACTTATCCGCAAAGAAGAGAATATGGTGTTCAAGAGAATTGGAATATCTTTCGCATTCCTCTCACTTTTGGTCTTGGGGCAAGCGACTTGCTTTGGAGATGTGCGGTTTTCCGTTGAAGTTCTTGATGAAGGAAGAAGCCTTTCGGCAGCCTCGAATGGTCCCTTCGTTGACACTGTGCAAAATGAATGTCAGGAAGATGATGAACCAGAGGACCTCGAGCCATTTCAGGACACAATCCTGAAACTTCTGTTTACGAACTCTGAATATGTACCCTTCGTTGTCCGACGTCACCGCATTCGTGTCTCAGATGGTGGAGACGGAAGACCCTTTCGGACAACTCGAAGGCAGGCATTCATTGGTGGAACTCTACAAATACCTCCGTCAGAGGATCTAGAAGAGCGATATATCTTTCTCATGGAGATGAGAGATCGCAAAAAGTATTTTGATGGATCCTCAACAGAACTCCCGGAAGACCTGGGCTTTCAAACCGTAAAAGTATCGGTGATTGGAAGATTTCTTGACGGATCAAAACGAAGACATCGAGTGACGGCAAAACTCACAGTGAGTTTCCAGGACTTCGATAGATGTCCTTAGTGGCTTCTTGATTCTTTAACTTTCAATGAGAGAAGGCTCTTCCTGAGCTTCACGATTGTCGCAAAACTGGTTTGACAAGGACCCGTGAAGTGTTTGCTTCGGTCTGGACATAATTTACAGAGAGAAGAAATCGAAGGTTCTTCTCCATGAACTTTTTACTGAATTCTGGATTCGCTCCGGTCAAGTGCCGCGAGATATTTTGATGATGATGGCCTTTGACGACAGGATAGAACTTCTTTTTCATTTTTCTGTACTCCGTTTCCACAACCGCCTGACTTCTCGGAAAACCTGAGTAACCTAAAATGACTGGAGAAATTGCTTTCTCGAAGAGACTCCCCAGCAGAGATGATAAAGTGGGGCTGGCCGCTAATCAAAAAAAAGAGAATCAATGCGATTTCAGAGCCTTATATCGATTGAGAAAGAGTAGCTCATGTGGCGGTGTGATGAGGGGGAAGGGGATCCTCTGAAAGTATCCCTTCTCCTCCTTGTCCAATACCTTGCGAGCAGGACGAGGACCAGGATTGAGCAAGGGAATCACCTAAGCCAGGCGGTTCATTTTTAAGGGCAGGTAAACGAGAAACCGGAATCGTGAAAAGAGAAAAACTATTTCTTTTGAAAGAGACGGAATCCGAGCTGCTCGACGGCTGCTCTATTGTCCCTTGTAATATAGATGAGGGGCATCGGAGGATTGGAATCTCCAAAATGTTTCTTGAGTTTCTGTATGTCGCCGAGCTTTGCGAGGGGATCAATCTCAATCGCGAGCTTCGGCACCACTGACTCTTCGGTCTGTGTGCGGTGTCCCACGAGAAAAACTGCAAGAACCTGTTCGTTCTTTCCGCATTCAGAGCGAACCCACGAAATAAGGCTTTCGGATGGATCTTTGTCGTACGCGGCAAAACTTTCCGCAGGAGATGCCTCGGCTTCCTGGCGAAGTTCTTGAACGATAGCTTGACTCTCGGTTCCGAAGCTCTCTTCCTTGATAGCACTCGAATCCGAATACGCTCCGGAATCCTCTAGCCGACCAACCCCTTGATGAAAGGCCCCGATGAGTCGTCCTATAAGAATAGAGGAAGCTGCAATGGGAACAAAAAAGACAAACAAAGGCCGAAGCATCTGCATCATCATCGCCTGTTGAAATTGGGCTGGAGTCTTCGCTTCAGTAGGGGTCAGCGCATCTGCAATTGCTCCAGAGAGTACAACTGTCGGAACGAGATAGATGACAAGAAATACGAGCCAACCTCCTATCAGCGCAGCGTAAAATGCTGGGAGGTCTTTTCGCCTTGCCTGAAAGAGCCACTTCCAAGGTCCGGGGGTAAACGCGTCAGCTATTGATCCGCAGTATGACGCCAGCAGCCAAGACACCGTTGGCGCTAGCCACATAAGTACAAAAACGATGAATCCAATTATCCAACCAAAGCCACTTTGAGAACCAATGCCCCAAAAAGAGGGAGAGCTGATGTCGAGCGCTTTGATGAGGCCGATGAGCGGAAGTTCTATTAAGAGAATGAACACCCCAGCACGAAGAGTAAAGAAGATGGCATCCCCAAACTCTGAGTGGGGCGAAAGAAAACCAGCGTGGGTGTCGCCCTGAGAAGCGGGAACCGCAAATTTACCAACAAGAAAACCAGCAACTAATAACGCAGTACACCCGAGGAGTGGGCTCAAGGAGTCTGGCGGCAGTACTTGCGCCAAGACATACGACACAAGAGCAAATGCGAGCCAGACGAAGCAGACTGGAATGACGGTTGAAAAGACTGATGGCGAGATAAAGCCACGTACGACTTCGCCGGCAACTCCGGAGAACTTTGAAGTGTAGTGTTTTCCCTTCATATGAAGAACCTACTTTCCGGGACAGGCTTTTTCAATACGGAAATGACCGCTCGGGAAGCTTTGAATCAATACCATCGTATCGAGGGGAAGAGCTTAAGGGGGATTCGAGTGATTTTTTTGGGTCAAGGTGAAGCTGTACTGAAGTACATCAAGATTTGACACAAAAAAATCGCGAAGAATGCTCCCGAAATTCCTTTTCCGCAGAAGGTTGGGACTTGTTCAGAGCTTCCCGAGGACTTTGGTCGTTCGCTGAAAAAGGTGTTACTGTATCATCTCATGGCTGCAACTGCTCTCGAATCCCCTCAAGTCTTAAAATTTTCGGGTGCCTCTGGGAGGTCTCTCGAGGCAGATTTTTGGACGGCTGGCGGAGGCTCTTCTCGTGGCCTTGTCGTTGTGACGCACGGTTTCAAAGCTTTTCGTCGCTACAGTTTTCTCCCAGAGCTCTCACGGAGGCTCTCTTTGAGTGGATTCGATGTGCTCAACATGGACTTCTCCCACAATGGATACTCCTGTGAGGAGCAGGCCTTTTCCGATCGAGAGGCCTTTCGTTCAAACACCCTCTTAAAAGAGGAGGGAGATCTCTCGGCTGTTTTGGACCACGTTACCAACCGGCGCGACATTCTTGGGAATTACGAGCAGATCGGGTTAATAGGGCATAGCCGTGGAGGCGTAGCAGTGGTTCAAGTAGCATCGAAATTCGCATGTGTTAAGGCGATTTGCACACTGGGTGCGCTATCAGATCTTGCATTGACCCAGTTCGGCCTCACTCCTGAGCTGAGGAGTATTTGGATAGAACGGGGCGAGATCCTAGTCGAGAGCAAGTTGAGTTCGACACCGCTTCCGATCGGAATTGATCTCTTGCGGGACGTTGAAAGTAACCCCCGGCGAATTGAAAGGTCCGTTCAGCATCTGAATATTCCATACCTGATTGTTCACGGTGATTGTGATGAGCGTGTTACTGTAGAAAACGCCCGCCAGCTCGCTGGTTGGGCCCGCCAAGGGACATTAGAGATTGTCCAAGGGGGCGATCACCACTTTGGAGTTTCGTATCCCTTCGCGGGGTCCACAGCAGCCTTTGAGAAGGCAGTTGCTCCTATTCAAAAGTTTTTCCTCCAGTACCTTCCAGAGTAGTCCTCACCCTTAAAATGTTATATAAATAACAGAAGTCGTTATTTTTTTATATAAATGGCTCTTAATTTTGCATGTGCTCTGCTCTCTCGTATGGTGCTCAGCGTCGCCGGTTGATCCGGTGCTTTGTCGACAAAGAGTTGTAAAAAACAGAGGTACCAATAGAGATGAACAATACCGCCGAAGCCCCTCAGCAGCTTGAAGCCATTTCTCCTATTAGTGGAGCGAAGGTTGTGTTTCCTACGGATGCTGAAGTTGGTGAGCTGATCGACGATCCTGAAACGGGTGATGAACTTGAGATTGTGAGCCTGAACCCGCCACAACTCGCTCCGGCCCCAGAAGAAGAAGAAGACTGGGGAGAGTGAGGTATACCGATATGTCTTCTCCACGTGTGGGAGTCCTCTGTTCGCTTGTTCGACCTGAAGAGAAACTGCTCTTTCAGGCGTTCCGCGAACAGGGGGTTCTTTTTGACAGAATTGATGAACGTACGCTGCTCCTGAATGCTTATGGCAACACGCGGCGCCAATACGATGTCGTCCTTGAGCGAAGCGTTAGCCATTCGCGCGGATACTATGCGGTTCGGTATCTTCAGGGTATCGGAACTCGGGTAGTAAACACCTTTCAAACGATAGAGTGCTGTGGAGACAAAGCACTGACTACCATGGCGCTCTCTGAAGCAGGAGTTCCGATTCCTCGCTCTACCGTGGCCTTCACGCCGGAATCTGCCTTACAGGCGATCGAGGAGATCGGCTATCCGGTTGTGATGAAACCAGTTGTCGGGTCATGGGGGCGCCTCCTTTCGAAGATAAACGATAGGGACGCTGCCGAAGCGGTGCTCGAGCACAAGAAGGTGCTCGGGAACTATCAGCACTCGATTTTTTACATTCAGGAATTTGTTCAAACAAATTGTTCGGATATTCGAGCCTTTGTAATCGGAAATGAGTGTATAGCAGCTATTCGACGAACTTCTCAGCACTGGGTGACAAATACTGCCCGGGGTGGGGTCGCTTCGAACTTCCCTGTCTCCGCTGAGTTAAATGATATCTGCATTCGCGCGGCTCGCGCTGTTCAAGGAGATGTTGTTGCGATCGATCTCTTCGAAACTCAAGACGGCTACCTTGTGAATGAAGTGAACTCGACGATGGAGTTTCGAAATTCAATTCATACAACCGGTGTCAATATCCCTGGTCGGATGGTTGATTATGTTCGTTCAATCTTAAATGAAGAGGACCAGACTCTTCAGCATGCAGTAGGGGTGTGATGGTTCGCGTAGGCTTAGTCGGAGGATCGGGATATACCGGAGGTGAGATGCTCCGGCTGTTACTCCAACATCCAGAGTTTGATCTAGCGTTTGCTACAAGCAGCCGATTTGAGCGCAAGCCCTTTGCGGTGGCGCATCCAAATCTTCGTGGGCTTACCACCGAAAAATTTAGAGCCCATGATGATCTCGAACATGTCGATTGCCTTGTCCTCGCTCTTCCGCATGGAGAATCCCAAAGGCGATTGGACGAGTTTCTCCAAATTGCTCCCGTAGTTGTCGATTTGGCTTCTGACTTTCGACTCTCGAGTCCGGCTCTTTACGAGCAGTTTTATGGGGAGAACCACAGCTGCAGTGACCAGCTCGGATCGTTTGTTTACGGTATGCCGGAACTGTATCGCGAAGAGTTAAAAAACGCGGATCGAATTGCGGGATGCGGATGCATTGCAACGTGCTCAATCTTAAGTCTTGCCCCGCTCTTTCGGTTTGGAGCCGTTCGTTCTCGACAGGCTTTTATTGATGCCAAAGTTGGAAGTTCTGCGGGAGGCGCCACTGGTAATCCTTCCTCTCATCACCCTGAGCGTGCAGGGTGTCTCCGCTCTTTCAAGCTCACCGCGCATCGTCATACGGCGGAGCTCATTGAGCAGCTCAATCCCGGTGATTGTGAAGTTTTCTTGAGCGCTACCGCAGTTGATTCTGTGCGGGGGATTCTTATTACCGGGCAAGTCATGGTTGATCCGGCACTCACTGAACTTGAGATTCGCCAGATGTATCGAGAGATGTATCAGGGAGAACCATTCGTTCGGATCGTGAAGGAGCGTAGCGGCATTTATCGCTACCCGGAACCAAAGATTTTATCCGGTACAAATTTTGTGGATATCGGCTTTGAGCGAGACCCATCAAATGGAAGACTCGTGGTTGTTGGAGCCATCGACAACCTTGTGAAAGGATCGGCGGGTCATGCTCTACACTCGATGAATATTCGATTTGGCTTTCCGGAGCGACTTGGACTTGAGTTTGCCGGTTTGCATCCGTGTTAAGGAAGGAAAGAGATGATTGTTGTGAAAATCGGTGGTTCCAACGCGATTCAAGACGAGCCCTTACTTGATGAGATCTCCGAACTTGTTGCTCAAGGAGAGCGGATTATTCTTGTACATGGGGGTTCTCAAGAGTTAAACGAGCTTTCCAGTCAGCTCGGTCATTCTCCGCGATTCGTCACCTCTGTTTCGGGTTATGAGAGTCGCTTTACCGATCGTAGAACGCTCGAGCTCTTTACTATGGTCTACTGTGGCCGACGAAATAAGTCTCTCGTTGAAGGGCTCCAACAGCGAGGAGTAAATGCCGTTGGCCTGAGTGGGGCTGATGGGAGAATCTTTGAGGGGGAGCGGAAAGAAGCCCTGAAGATCCAAGAGAATGGGCGCAAGAGAGTGCTGCGAGGGGACTACTCTGGGAAGGTCCAGCGAGTAAACTTGAAACTCCTTGATACCCTATTGGATGCGGGTTTTACCCCAGTGCTCTGCCCGCCTGCCATTTCGATTGAGAAGTCGGAGTTGATCAATGTTGATGGGGATAGAGCCGCGGCGATGCTCGCGTCGGCGTACCAAGCTGATTCGCTTGTGATTCTTACGACTCTACCGGGGCTTCTTCGTGATATCTCTGGTTCTCATGCCTCTTCAGATAATCTCGTCTCAGAGATCGACCTCGCACAAAGTGAGCACGACCTACGGTTCGCGAAGGGAAGGATGAAGAAGAAAGTGCTCGGAGCGTGTGAGGCCATAGAGCAGGGCGTAGGCCAGGTCATTATCTCCTCAGCAAACCGAGAGGCTCCTCTCCGGTCTGCACTTGATGGAGCAGGCACGAGAATCTTCCATTCTGGGCGCACTCGGCGAGCGAGAACCCAAGTTCCAGGAGACGCCACGCGTTCAGTAGCAGCATGAGCTCCGTAGTTAAAGTGAATTTTCATGAGCCGGAGTGGTCCTCTGCAGAGATATTTGCGCGTGAGATGCGCTTGTCTTCAGGGAGCTATCGCAAGAGAGAGCTCGCACTCGTCCGAGGAGAGCGAGAGTTTGTGTTTGACGTAGAGGGGAGAAGATACCTCGACTGTATTACCGGAATAGGGACTTCAATCCTTGGTCACGCTCACCCTCGCTTGGTGAAAGCCATTTCACATCAAGCATCTCAGTTGCTGTCTGCTCCAGAGCTCCTCTGCAATCCTGTGAGAGCGCAGTACCAGGAACAGCTGCTCGAAGCGCTCCCTCCCGGGTATAATCGGGTATTTTTGTGCAATTCTGGCACAGAAGCCAACGAAGCAGCTCTCAAGTTCTCGCGGCTTGCGAGCCAAAAGACACGCTTTGTTTCTCTGGAGCTCGGGTATCACGGAAAGACGCTTGGTTCTCTGAGTGTCACAGCCAATGCCAAATATCGAGAGCCGTTTGAGCCGCTTATCCCGGGGGTTTTTCGAGTAAGGCTTGGTGATAAAGAATCCCTGCGTGAAGCTTTCGCGGAGGAAGAAACGGCTGCTTTTATTTTCGAAGCAATTCAAGGGGAGGGGGGAGTCCATATGCTTGACCGCAGCGCACTTGAGGACGCTGTCTCTTGTGCCAAGCAAAGTGGAGCGTACGTCATCTGTGATGAAGTTCAATGCGGATTCGGTCGAACTGGCAAAATGTTTGGCTATCAGCATTTTGATGTCGAGCCAGATTTCATCACCATGGCCAAAGCGATTGCTGGTGGAGTCCCTATGGGTGCTGTCGCGATTCACGAAAGAGTTCCAGAGATTCCGGCGATGAGTCATACTTCGACGTTCGGAGGAAACCCTTTGGCGTGTGCTGCCGCTTCGGCTGTGCTTTCGACGATTCAAGAAGAGCATCTCATCGAGCATGCTCAAGATTTGGGAGCGCGGTTTCGAGAAGGATTGTTTGCTCATCGTCCGCGCCAGCTCCGAGAGATTCGAGGTCAGGGGCTTATGATTGGGCTAGAACTAAAGCGCCGAGCACTTGAGCCACTTCAAGCACTTCAGGGGAGGGGAGTCCTTGCTCTGTTGGCAGGGAATAGAGTACTTCGCTTTCTTCCGCCACTTATTATCTCACAGGACTCACTGGACTTTTTGCTTGAGCAGGTGACAGAGGTTCTGCAATGACGCTACAAAACGAATCGATCTCATTTCTCGAGGATATCATTCGCATCCCGTCTCTTTCTGGTGGCGAGAAAGCGCTTGCTCATCGTGTAAGTAAACGGATGACTCAGCTTGGGTATGAACGTGTTCGTATCGACGAAGTGGGAAATGTTATTGGAGAGTGGGGGAGTCCTCAATTTCCAGCTTTGTATCTCGTTGGCCATATCGATACGGTACCTGGAGAAATCCCGGTGAAGAGGGTTCAAGAGGCTCAGAGAACCCTCCTCTATGGTCGGGGAAGCGTTGATGCAAAAGGGCCATTTGCTTCTTTTGTTGAGGCGGTTGGAAGGCTTTCAAAAGATATCCCGCTGCACCTTATTGTTGTGGGTGCCGTTGAAGAAGAGGTCGCGAGCTCTCGGGGGGCCCACCATCTCTTGAAAACATTACCTGAACCGGCTGGAGTTATTATTGGAGAGCCGTCTGGCACCAGTGGGATTACTCTCGGGTATAAGGGCCGACTCGTTATGAATATCCGAATGAGGGGGAGTTTGAGTCACACAGCCTCTTCCGTGCCATCGGTAGGCGATTCTCTTGTCGGCTGCGCAAATGTGGTGCGCTCTTTTGTTACAGAGAAAAATCGAGATAAAGAAGGAGTCTTTCAACCTCTCGATATGACCATTCAAGGTCTTCATTTGGGGCACGATGGTCTCTCTGAAGAAGGTCACTTACATATCGGTTTCCGGCTTGGACCACAGTTTTCAGAGACGGAAGTTCAAGCTGAACTGGAAGAGCTTATTGCTCAGTGTGACTCTCTTGGAGTGGATGAGCGAGAAGTTACTTTCCCGCAAAGTGAGCGTCCAGCTGTTTTTTCATCGAGAACTCAACTCGCGGGGGTCTTTCGAACCGCGCTAAGGCAAGTCGGAATTGAACCGCGGCATGTCTTTAAAACTGGGACGTCAGATATGAATGTGCTTGCAAGAGAGTGGTATTGTCCCATGCTTGCCTACGGTCCCGGTGATTCTTCTCTTGATCATACTCCTCATGAGCATATCGTCCTTGAAGACTATCTCAGTGCAATTAATGTTCTTCACTGTGTGCTCGAAAGATTTTCGAGTGTCTCTGTAAAGAGCGCCCGAGCAGCTGGTGTGGCTACTCGTGAGGAGCTGAGAGGGCCTGAATCTGCATTTCAATAAGTTGCTGAACTCCGCTCTCTGCAAGTTCGAGCATGGCAAGAAATTGATCTTTTGAGAAAGGCTTTCCTTCGGCAGTTCCTTGAACTTCCACAAGTTCTCCCGCCTTGGTGAGAACAAAATTCGCATCTACATCGACTGAAACATCTTCCTCGTAACAAAGGTCCAGCAGGGGGAAGCCACTTGTAATCCCAACACTCACAGCGGCTACTGGATTCAAGAGAGCTTCTTGAGGAATCTCTCCACTTAAAATGAGAGGTTCTAGCGCTCGACGAAGGGCGATATAGCCACCGGTAATGGCAGCCGTTCGAGTCCCGCCATCGGCTTGGAGAACATCGCAATCTATAGTCACTGTACGTGGACCAAGTTTCCCTAAATCGACCGAGGCACGGAGCGCTCGTCCGATGAGGCGTTGAATCTCCTGGGTTCTTCCTTTGAGTCCGTTCGTCTCTCTTCGAATTCGGGAGCGAGAAGAGCACGGAAGCATCGAATATTCCCCAGTCACCCACCCAGACTGGGAGTCAGGTGCCATCCATTTTGGCGCCACGTTTTCTAGCGACGCGCAACACAACACACGAGTATCTCCCATCGAAATGAGACACGAACCTGCGGCTGTATTCACATAGTCGAGCTCAAAAGATACCGGTCGAAGTTGGTTTGCTTTCTGGTGGTGCTTTCTCATCGTACAAATCTTCTCGTTTGTTATGAAATGACCCCATGTTTTTTCCCAACCGTTTCAAAGGCTGAAAGGGCTCGCTCGAGATCTTCTTGTGAGTGTGCAGCTGAGATCTGAACTCGAATGCGCGCGGCCCCCTTGGGGACGACAGGGTATGAAAATCCGATGACGTACACACCTTCTTTGAGGAGGTCGTCCGCCATACCCGACGCCAACCGCGCGTCTCCGAGCATGATCGGAACGATCGGGTGGATATCTCCCTTGGTAGAGAAGCCCAGACGCCCAAGCTCCGAACGAAAAAATTGAGTATTCGAGACGAGTTTCTCACGCAGAGAAGAGCTCCGATCGAGGAGTTCCAAGCAACGAAGAGCTGCGGAAACAATCACAGGAGGCAGAGAATTACTGAAGAGATACGGCCGGCTTCGCTGACGCAAGAGGCGGATGAGCTCACCGTGCCCCGTTGTGAATCCGCCGACGGCTCCTCCGAGTGCTTTTCCGAGAGTGGAAGTGATGATGTCGACTTTTCCGGTCATGCCGCAGTGTTCAACTGATCCGCGGCCTGTCGGTCCAAAAAATCCCGTTGCATGGCACTCATCAACCATAACGAGCGCTTCAAATTCTTCTGCGAGTTCACAGATTCCAGCGATATTTGCTACTTCTCCGTCCATTGAGAAGACGCCATCTGTGGCGATAAGAACTTGTCGGGCTCCCTTGGCTCGGGCCTCTTTGAGATTCTCCCGCAGGTGCTCAAGATCTGCATGCCGGTATCGGAATCTTTGAGCTTTGCACAGTCGAATCCCGTCAATGATAGACGCGTGATTCAGTTCGTCACTGACGATGGCATCCTCATCTCCAAGGAGTGGCTCAAATACTCCCCCGTTTGCATCAAAACATGCTGCATAGAGAATAGCGTCCTCCGTTGAATGGAATTTACTCAACGCGGTCTCAAGTTCCTTATGAATATCTTGGGTTCCGCAAATGAAGCGAACGGACGAAAGTCCAAATCCGTGTGAGTCGAGTCCCTTCTTTGCCGCTTCAATGAGATCTTGATTGTCGGCGAGGCCGAGATAGTTATTCGCGCAAAAATTGAGAACCTTATTTCCGCCAACAGTGATAAGAGCTGACTGAGGGGATGTGATAACGCGTTCGTTCTTATAGAGCCCAGCTCCCTGGATCTCCTCTAAAAGAGTACTGTAGTGGTTTTGAGAGTTTGATGAGTACATGAAGATCTCCTCCCTTAAGGTGTATCGAGACTATACCGCTTTTTGAGACCCGGAATGAGATAGCCCACGAAAGCAGAGTGGAGATCGTATTCCGCTTTGAAGCCCCAATCTCTCTTTGCGAGTGAATCATCTACGTCATCTGGCCAAGAATCAACAACATCCTGTCTCCACTGGACAGGCGCGAATGTCGTTCTTGCATGTGGAAAGAAAGATTGTGTCTTCTCTGCAAGCTGTTGGGCCGTCGCGCTAAAGCCGTTAACATTATACACGCGCTGAGAGAGCGCGGCTTTGTCAGCCTTTTCCAGCTGTAAGAGGGCTGACACTGCATCGGGCATCGTCATGAATGGGAGCGCCGAGCCAGGGCCCACAAAACACGAGTACTCCTCGTTTCTCGCTGCATGGTGAAGCATTTCAGCCGCGTAATCACTCGTCCCACCGGATGGAAGCGAATCCACGCTAATAAGTCCGGGAAATCGAATACTTCGAAAATCGATCAGCTCACCGTGTTCAGCAGAGGAAAAATATTCACCAATTTTTTCTACATAGAGTTTGTGAAGACCGTAAACAGTTCGAGGAGAGAGAAGCTCCGACTCAGAAACTCTCTTTCTGAGGTCTGAATTCTGTTTTGATCCATAGACAGCGATAGAGCTTGGAAAGATGAATCGACAGGGAGGCTGAGCCTTTTTCGTAAGAGCACACGCACTCTCAAGCAACGAGATAGTACCTTCAACGTTCACTCGGTGGGCAACAAACGGGTTCTTTTCTGACGCCGAAGACAAGAGCGCAGCGAAGTGGTAAATAACATCAAAATTGTGTTCGAGAAAAAGCTGAGTAACAGACTCTTTATCGCAGATATCAACCTGGAGGAACTCAACGGCAGCGGGAAACTCAGAGTGAGGAGGGGCTTTGTCGAGCGCAAAAATTTGATCTTTGTTCTTCGAGCATTCTCGAACCAAAGCTGACCCAAGCTCACCTGATACACCCGTTATAAGAATTGTACGGCTCATACTCTCTCTACTCTTTACGAC
>JAGRAO010000138.1 GCA_020434565.1 Bdellovibrionales bacterium | reverse complement strand
AGAGCAGGAAATTATTGGGACTAGGACAAAGAGAAGAACTAGAACAAGAACAATTATTCTCTCCCACCCCCAACGGCAATTTTTCCACCAACAGGTTGTAGCGAGGCTGTCTCATACGGTTTTGGTCGAGGCGTCGAACACTCGACTTCAACAAAGTTTTCAATAACTGAATCTGCAACAAGGAGCCCTTTTTCGGTGAGAGAAAGTCTGCCATTCTTCATTTGCAAGAACTCTTGATCAAGAAGAATGGTCGACGTTTGGGGATAAGCCTCCTCAAAAGTCAAACCAAATCCTTTCTGGAATTCATTCAGAGAAATGCCATCGCGCTTTCGGAGCCCAAGAAAAAAGAACTCAAACATAAGCGCTTCTCGTGAGAGTTCATCTCTCCACGCCACAGCCATTCCAGTTGCACTGGTTTCTTCTATATATCTGTTTGGCAAGGCAAAGTTGGACCACCGCTCGCCGTGAAATGCCCTTGCCGGATCGCGCCAAAACGAGTGAGCACCAGCACCAAGCCCGAGGTAATCCCTTCCTTCCCAATACGAAAGATTGTGCCGCGCAAACTTCCCAAACCGCGCGAAGTTACTTATCTCGTAGTGAATAAACCCAGCACCGGCGAGGGTTGAGTTTACGAGCTGAAACATTTCGACGAGAGTCGACTCTCCAGGGAGCACGAGAGCACCACGACGCACAGCGCCATAAAATGGGGTACCTTTCTCAATTGTTAAACCATAAGCAGAAATATGGGTAGGAGCGAGCTTCAAGGCGATCTTCAGATCACGCTCGACCATTTCGACACTCTGGCTCGGCACTCCGTGAATAAGGTCAATATTGATATCAGTTATGCCGACTTGATGGGCATTCTCGACAGCCAGAGTCACATGAGCGGGTTCGTGAAGCCTCCCGAGAACTTTAAGAGTTTCAAGATGAAAAGACTGAGCTCCAAGGCTTAACCGATTCACTCCAACTTGGCGCAGCCCCCTCAGGTAATCGTGATCAACTGCTCCAGGATTTGCTTCTAAAGTTACTTCAGCAAGAGGGTGCAATTCGAAGAGAGAGCATGCACTCTGGATAATTCGTTCTATCGAGGCAACACAAAAAAGTGAGGGTGTACCGCCACCAAAATATATTGAGCTCAGCTGTCGGCCTCTCCATCGCTCTTGCATTGATGCTGCATCGAGCTCCGCTAACAAAGCGTTGACGTATTCCTCTTCCGGAATTCTCGATACGGCATAGGTATTGAAATCACAATACGGACACTTATGGAGACAAAACGGAATATGCAGATAGAGCGAGAAAGATTTCATCACTTCTTCTTCTTTCGACGCTTTTTTCGTTGTTCTTGGAGTCGCTTTCGTTCCGAATTTGGATCTTTCGGGTCCTCAAAATCCCCCTCACTCTCTTCATCCGAGCTATCACCAGAGCCACCACCAGGATTGGCATGCACCATCTTCATTTGCTGCTCGACTTGCCGTCTGCGCTCTTCCTCGGCCTGGATATGGGCCATAAGCTCATTTGCCTCTGGAAGTTCGTAATAGAAGAGCTTCCTCACGACCGTTTGCTTTAACTCAGCAATCATCTGCTGGAAAAGTAAGAACCCCTCTCGCTGGTACTCGTGTTTCGGATTCTTCTGTCCATAACCTCGGAGTCCGATTCCTTCACGCAACTGATCCATCTCATGAAGGTGTTGATTCCAGATGTGATCGAGTGATTCAAGAAGAGTATCCTGTTCAATAGTCGTAAAATCGAATGGCTTTTCCTCATCTTGAGAAATCCTGATCGAAACTGGGAGTTCTTCGAGCGCCCTGAGTTTTTTGTTGTGAACCTCAACCCTCCCCTCATAGAGCTCCCATGCTGCTTGGCGCAGACGGTCAAAGATCTCTTGTTGATCAAGCGTCAACTCGTCGGGAAGCGCGAGCGGTTGGTGAAAGAGGAATTCAAATCGCTCCTGAAGTTTTGAAAGATCCCACTGGACTGGCTTCTCCCGTTCATCACAGATAGTGGTAACAACCTCCTCGATGAGATCATCAGTCATCTCTCGGATTTCTGCTCGAATATCATCATTAAAGAGAATTTTGTGTCGCAAATTGTAGATCACCTGACGCTGTTTATTCATAACATCATCATATTCCGTGACATGCTTTCGCATATCAAAGTGGTGTCCCTCAACTTTTCGCTGAGCGTTCTCAATCGAGCGGCTGATGAGTCTCCCGTCAATAGCGACACCTTCTTCCCAACCGATTCGACTCATAATCGCCTGCATCCTCTCGCCACCAAAACGTGCCATGAGATCATCTTCGAGAGATATATAAAAGCGACTCATACCGGGATCGCCCTGTCGACCTGCTCGACCACGAAGCTGATTATCAATCCGGCGTGACTCGTGGCGCTCAGTCCCGAGAATGCACAACCCGCCGAGGGCAATCACCTCGGCCTTCTCGGTGGCACACTGTTTTCGAAAGCCCGAGAGAAGCTCCCGATACTCCTCATTGTCGTAGTCATCCCCGCTATAGCTACTACGAGCAAGCGACTCCGGATTCCCACCAAGCATAATGTCAGTTCCTCGACCAGCCATGTTTGTCGCGATTGTAACTGCTCCTTTACGTCCAGCCTGTGCAACAATCTCCGCTTCACGCTCGTGGTGTTTCGCGTTGAGAACATTGTGGTCAACACTATAGCGCTTGAGCATCTTTGAGAGCGTTTCAGACTGCTCGATACTAATCGTTCCAACAAGAACTGGCTGGCCAGTCGCATGAAGCTCCTTAATATCTTCTGCTGCGGCTTCGTACTTTTCTTTTCGGGTTCGATAGACGATATCGCTCTGGTCGTCACGAATCATCGGCTTATTTGTCGGAATAACAACGACACCGAGATTGTAGATCTCCATAAACTCAACAGCTTCGGTATCGGCGGTTCCCGTCATCCCAGACAGCTTGTCATACATTCGGAAAAAATTCTGAAAGGTGATCGAAGCAAGAGTTTGGTTCTCGCGCGCTATCGGGAGCCCTTCCTTTGCTTCGACAGCCTGATGCTGCCCATTTGACCAACGCCTGCCCGGCATGAGTCGCCCTGTGAATTCATCAACGATGATGACCTGACCTTCACGAACGACATAGTCGACATCTCTTTCAAAGACGGTATGGGCACGAAGAGCCTGATTTACGTGGTGCAGCCACTCAATATTGTTCGGGTCATAGAGGTTATCAATCTGGAGCAGCTCTTCACAGCGAGCGACGCCCTCTTCAGTTAGGGTTGGCTGTTTTGTTTTTAGGTCAACCTCGAAATGTTTCTCTTTCTCGAGCCTTGGTATGACCTTATCCGCAGTAAAATATTTATCGGTAGCATCTTCGGCTGGACCAGAAATAATAAGCGGAGTTCTCGCTTCATCAATAAGGATCGAATCAACTTCATCAACAATAGCGAACCGATGCTCTCGCTGCATGAGATCGTCGGCCGAAAACTTCATGTTGTCACGAAGGTAATCAAAGCCGAATTCGTTGTTCTGCCCGTATGTAATATCAGACCTATACGCGGCACGCTTTCGAGCTTCATCCATGCCACTAAAAACAACGCCTACCGAGAGTCCAAGGAAGCGATATACCGCACTCATCCACTCCGCATCGCGTCGCGCCAGGTAGTCGTTTACGGTAACAATATGCACCCCACGACCTTCAAGAGCGTTGAGATAGGCCGGGAGAGTTGCGACAAGAGTTTTTCCCTCTCCGGTTTTCATCTCAGCAATCTTGCCCTCGTGGAGAACATTTCCTCCTATCAACTGTACGTCAAAATGGCGCATCCCTAGAGAACGTTTTGCGGCTTCACGCACAACAGCAAAAGCCTCTGCTTTCAATTGCTCTAGAGTTTCCCCATCTTTCAGGCGTTCTCGAAATATCTCTGTTTGCGAACGAAGGTCTTCGTCGCTCAGTTTCTCAAAGCGCTTTTCAAGCTCATTTACCGCAATGACAAATGGACGTAGAGAACGGAGGTATCGTTCATTGCTCGTTCCAAAGATCTTTTTCGCCAGATATCCAATCATCAAACTCAACCTCTCTTATCGCCCTTCTTCCCGACTACTTAAGATGCTCTCGACTGTTTTGGCCCACCGAAGATCTTTTGGCGATATTCCACCCACATCGTGCGTCGAGAGCTCGATAACAACTTTGTTGTATACATTAAACCATTCAGGATGGTGGTTCTCCGCTTCTGAGAAAAGAGCCATACGCGACATGAAGCCAAACGCTTCTTGGAAATTTTTAAATTCAAGCTCTCGATAAAGCTTCCCTTCTCGCAATTTCCAATCAGGGAGTTCCTGAAGAGCCGCACCGATCTCTTCGTCAGCAAGTCTTTTTCTTCCAGTCACGGATGCCCTCCACAAATCTGCCTCAGTATCGAAAATTCATTTCGAGGCTGCAACGGCACCACAGACGATGGTCTGGCTTTCGGACGTTCAAATAGCTCCGACAGAGAGTCAGAAAAGATCCACAATATGCTCAACGGTAGTAAATATAACGGGGTTTCGAATGAGAGAACAAGGCTCTCGTTCGACTATCCGAGCATCCGAAGGTGGTAATTCATGGCATCCACCAGACTTGGGGGAGTCTTTCTCGTTTGAGCACCATTTCGATCATGAGAAATAACGAGTTGTGAGACCAATTCCTCATCCAGCTCTGGTCCGATGATTCTGATTCGATTGCCGAGCGGATACACCAGCGAGCCAGGGAGTTTCCGAGTAAGGAAGTCCACAAGTGAGGTAGGCTCGGAAACATTACTCACGAGATAGCTTTCACCGCAAAGATCGCGACACACTTTCTCGACACCTCCGAGAGTAACCACCTCTCCCTCCCGAAGCACGACTATGACATCAGCGAGTCGCTCGACCACATCCATTCGATGAGAGGAAACCACAATACTCATTTGGTGTCGATGTTCTGCGAGTGTATGGGCAAGTTCACTGGTCTTTTGAACATCAAGCCCATCGAAAGGTTCATCAAAGAGAAAGAGCTTTGGCTCGCATAAAAATCCCACGGCTGTCTGCACCCGTCGTCGCTGGCCCTTAGAAAGCTCTCTCCCGAGTTTCTTCAAGAGCGGTTCAATCTTAAGTTGCTCGATATAGGTGCTCCCCCCCTTTCGATAATACTTTCCATCACGATGCTTTATTCGGCACCACAGCTGGATGTAACTCTCCACCGAAATATCCGCAAACACGGCCCCCATTTCTGGGCAAAAGGCCATATCAGCTTCAGGGGTGAGGAGTCTTCCGCTGTGAGATTCAAACGCTCGAAGCGATCCGCGCTCGGTTGGGAGAAGATCAAGGAGAGTCTTCATAAGAGTCGATTTTCCAGCACCGTTGTGGCCGACGACAGCCATAATATTTCCCTCAACCTTGAGCGAAGAACAGTGAAGAGCTTGAACTCCGTCGTATCCGACCACGAGCTCATCTGATCTAATTGATACGGTGTATCCACTCATCATATTTCTCTTCTTTTCCCATCACAATTGTTCGAGGTGAGCTGCAAACCACCGCACGTTGTACCTCAAGAGAACGAGAGCGCACCCAAAGGTCAGGAGCGCATGAACAAGAAAGACCCCCATCGGAGGTTGAAAAATCGGTCCAATGAGAATCGGCCCAGTACCGAGTATAGGGATACACGCGATAATATTTCGAAAGATTCCCGAACCGGATCCGTTTGAGAGGAGCGTGAGCCCCCAAAGTGAAATCCCAGCGAGACAGAGAATCAAGGGGACATATCGGTAGAAAAAGCTGAGCGCTTGATGGCGTTGCTTGAGATCCGCGATTGAAGCAATCAGTGTCGCTAACCCAAAGCTGAGGCAGAGAGCAAGAAGCCACAGCACGATCATTACAGGGCCTCGATCAAGAAGAGAGCCGAGCCCTTCATCATCAAGATTCAGAAAGAGCATCAACAACATCGGAACCGAAGCAACGACAAACGCACCAACTCGGAAAAGGGTTAAAATCCAAATCGCTGAGTAAAAGTTTCGCTTCCCGATTGATGCGACCATCGGAAGGAGCGCTCCGCTACGAGAGAAATACTCGAGCACTTTTCGATGCGCCTTCATTGCGAGATACATAGCGATGACGATGAGAAAAGCGATACTGAAGAGAAAAGAGACCTCGACATTGGCATTGCTCACCCGCACCGGACCGCGAAATCCTGGCGCAAAAAAGAAGAGCTTTCCCGTAAGACGCTTTATGAAATCGAGCGATTGAGCCATCTCAACATAACTTGAAGACACCTCCTCATTTAACGTGAGCAGAGAGAAGAGAATGGCTCCATAGACACTCGAAATCTCAGTATTAATCTGACTATTTCGGACGTCGATAACAACATCTGGCGAGCAAGTTTCACAAATGTGAAGACGTTCAACATTCCCTTTCAGTAAAACCATATAGTCTTTCGGATCAAACGCTTCGACATCGGAAGTTCGAATAGCCACATCGAGCCGATCGGGATTGCACTCTTCTGAAGGTGGAACCTCAACCGCTTTTCCATTCTCCCCTCGAATCATCTTCCACCGACACACCGCAACAGACGCAAAAGGTGCTTGATCTCCAAAAAGTATCCGTCGTCCAAGATTGTTCATCTTAAGGGACTCAATTCTCGACTCTGCTTCGGAGTAGTTCGAACGGGTCTGCTGGCCCTTGAGGAACAACCCAGTAGCAACGAGCTGTACAAAAACAACAAGCAAGCTTAGGAGCAACGGAAAGAGAAAGAGGTTTACAAAGAGCTTTGGAATACGGAGATAGGATAGAGCAAGGCTAAAGGGCTTCATGAAAAACCTACACGGAGAATCGAGACTGTGCAGAAACTGACTCTTTCTCTCGTGTTATGGGGGACTAGAGCAGGAGGGTTGCCTCTCTCTCAACGCAAAGAGTTCCGGGCGAAACCACCTGGAACTTCCCTAAATCCTAGGCTTTTTAAGAAATTCTCCCGAGATGAGAGCTTCGTGGTCCTCTAGCTACGACTAAAATCCCCGGCGTGCTTAAACACACACGCTTTCAGTTTTCCAACTTTGACCGTCTCAGAGAGGGTCAAGCTCGCAGAGGTCGCTTTTACCTTCCGTAGTGAGATTACATACTTTCGCGAGATTGAACCATCAACAAAGGTGCCGTTCAACTTTACACCTTGGCTGTCTGCTGTACCTGAAAATTCGATTGGGATATTTCCGAGCTGGCCTTTCGGGCGCTTTGGAACTCCAGAGATCGCAAGAGTTGCTAGAAAGGAACTCGTAGGTGTGCAATTTGCCCCGTTAAAGCTCTGCGACTTTGCGAGTGAAAAAGTCCCCGTATAGATGCCGACACTCTTTACTGTCTGCTTAGAGCCCTTTTTCTTTTTACCCTTCTTCTTCCCCTTTTTTCCTTTGCTTCCTTTCTTTTTTCCTCTGGCACGATATTCCACTGAAACAAGACTTTGCGAAGAAGAGAGAAATCCGCCGTCGGACTCAAAAGCAAGCGCTCCATCTTGAACGACGAGAGAATCCGCGAGCACTGCAACAGCGGTCAATACCATAACAAAAAAGGAGCACATGACGAGAGCAAGTGCTTTACTGCAAGGATGGGTCTGTCCGAAAAAGTAGCTCACAGGTGTATCTCCAAGTTATTCCGTACCTCATTTGCCAACCGCCTTTGCTCACACAAGAAGGCGATAAGTTCAACCTCGGTTGGTATGCGACTCGTGACGACTAGAGGAACATCTCAAGAAATAAATGTAAACCGTTCGATCACCTAGGCAAGCCGGCATCAGCTACCTCAAGAAAGATATTTCGGTAGGTTAGGGCAGTTTTGTCCCAGGAAAGTTCAAGAACAGATCTCTGAGCACCTTTGCAAAGCTCGCCATATTCGGACTCAGATTGGTCAATTTCGCCAATTCTTTCAGCAATCGATTCCAAATTCTCCGGCTTAAAAAGAAATCCGTTCACTCCATCTCGGACTATCTCTGCATGAGCTGAAATATTTGAAACGAGAGCCGGAGTCCCAGCCGCCAGAGCCTCAAGCACACCGTTTGGCCTCCCTTCCCTCGAAGATGCAGAAACATAGAAGCGAGCGAGCTGCTGAAAAAAAGAAACATGGCTTGGTGGAACGGCACCGAGGAACTGTACACGTTTTTCAACGTGAAACACTTCGCACTTCGTTTTGAGAAATTCATGATAGGAGCCATCGAGTCTTCCAACAACGAGAAGCTCGTATCTGGCGAACTGCCTCAACGTGAGAAGTTTTAAAAGCAACTCAATCCGCTTAAGAGGAATCACCCGACCGAGGTACAGCAGATAGGGCGTACTGTTTGAAAGGCCATAGTCTTTCACATATCCCTCAAAAGCCTCATCGCCGACCGGCTTGTGACTCACTCCGTTTGGAATCGTGATCACTTTTTCTGGCGGGAGGTGAAAGTATTGGACCACTCTTGGGATGAAGCTCTCATTCACAGTTATGGTGCGAGAAGCTTTCCTCACAAAGGGGGCCAGTAAAATCCGGAGTAAGCCGAGACGAAGAAGATGCATATCCTCACCTCGGAGCGTGAGAACAAACGGCTTTCCTGTCATCCAGGATACAACCGTGGCCGGAAGAGCCGCGACGACCCAGTTAGCTTGAATAACATCATAGTATTTCCGAAATCTTACGAGACACCGAATGAGTGCGAAAAGGAGTCCCGGAATCTGAAATGCGAGGAGGGGATTTCTTTTCAGGTTACGCATGATTCCCGAACCAAAGGCGAGGCGACCCCTTCCCAATAACGTATAGTTCAGTCGATAAAGAGTGAATTTTCCGTCCTCTTCTACCGCAGGCTCAGAAGAATCTCTTGGCGTAACAACGATCCCGCCGACTCCAACGATTTGAAAGGCATCAGTGAGCCGTTTCAAAAATACCGATGCTTCATCGTCGGCGAAGCGAGGATAGGAAAATGTGAGGAGTGCAATTTTTAATTCTTGATCGTCCATTCACTCTCTTTCTCCGGAAGCGGAGAATCGATTGCTCCACTCGGAATCTCAAAGAGTCCGTATGGTCCGTCTTGTTGGATCAACACAAGTGAACTTTGAAACTCCTGCCATTTTTGTGCAAGTTCAGGTCCCTCTCGGAGAAAGACCTCTCTCAGCGCTCTCGCGGTCAAAGGTCCATTTGCGAGAATGTAGTGTATCCCTCTGTTTTGGAGGTCCTTCGAAAACTCGCTTGCATCCCGCGCACGCTCAAGCCACTGTAAGAGAAGTCCAGCAGACTGATAGCCACCAGAAATGATCGGAACATCGTACACCCAAAATCGGTTTCCGGTGTAGAGCAGATAGATTGTTCCCTTTCCTTGCAGTTTTGAGTTTGCAAATTTCGCGAGCGAGTACTCCGGGACGTAGAGCGACACGTAGTCTTCCTCGTTGAGTGCGCCAGCAAAGTAGGGGATCGCCTTTTTGCGATGCGCCAGATCAACTACGTAATAACCAGAAAAGAGAAGGTGCAAGGTTAACAGAATCCCATAGATCTGCGGCCGTTGCTTCTCAGTCCCAAAATTTCCAAGCTCCTTAAGTCCAGACACACAGAGGAGCACCCAAGGAACAAGCACTGGCAGGAGATACCGAATTCGTGGACCACTCAAGAATAGACCCAGGTACACATAACTCACGGTCACAAGGAGAAGAAAAATTCGATGCTTTGACTTCGAAATTCCTAAAATCGCGAGAAAGCCGAGAACAAGGATGGGAGTGAGCTGACCATCGAACCACTGCGGAGAATCATCCATTCCAAAAAACAACATTCGAAACGGAGTCAACAAGTAGTCAAGAAAGTCCTCTCCATACAAACCAAAACGTTTGAGAGGAGAGGCCATACCAACTCCCCCCGGTGTACGAGCAACATGCTCGAAGAGACTTCGAAAAAGAGGATGAACTGGATTTCCGATCCAGATCATGTTCTTCACAAGCCACGGGAGAAAAACGAGGAAACACAACGTGCCGGCACCGACACTAAACATCAATG
>JAGRAO010000137.1 GCA_020434565.1 Bdellovibrionales bacterium | reverse complement strand
AGAGAGGGAGTTGAGACATTTAAATTTCCGATCTTCTCATCCAGATTGCCCTTTAACAGCCGACCAGGCTTATTAAAGAGCAGTGCGCGTCAACAACCAGTAAACATAAAATCTTCTGCATCTGCTAAGCGAACCGCAACACGCGCCCCAAGGCGGCGCAGCTTTCCCTCAAGATCAGCATAGCCCCTTCTTAGGTGTGATATCTCAGAGAGCTGACTTGTTCCACGAGCGGTTAACGCTGCAATCACCAAAGCTGCGCCAGCACGAATATCTCGCACTTCTACCGGAGCAGCGCTGAGATTTTCCACACCAGAGATAACTGCTTTTCGACCATCAATTGAGATCTTCGCACCCATCCGACACAGATCGGCCGCATGCCCAAACCGACCTTCAAAGATCTGCTCTGAGATGACACTCTCCCCGTTTGCCGTAGTAAGGGCAGCCATCAGAGGCGCTTGGATATCAGTAGCAAATCCGGGGAACGGTTCAGTCGCTACCTCGACCGGACTAAGACCAGAACAAGAGACTCGAACTCCGTCTGGTATCGACTCAAGAGTGATTCCCGCTCTCTGCAAGACCTCATCGGCAGCACCGAGATATCCTCTCTCAAATCCGACGACTTCCACGTCACCCCCAGTGGCAGCGGTTGCCAGAATATATGTCGCTGCTTCTATTCGGTCCCCAGACAACGAGAAGGTACCTCCTCCCAGTTCACGTGCACCTTTAATAGAGAGCTCACTTTCGCCAGCTCCGTTAATAGCGACTCCGAGCATCCCCAAAAAACGACACAGCTCTACAACTTCTGGTTCCCGAGCCGCCCCTCGAATGGTGGTCACACCAGGAGTAAGTGCAGCAGCCATTATGATCTGATGGGTCGCCCCAACTGAAGGGAAACGAAAGGAAATATCCGCTGGGTGCAACCCGTCAGGCGCGGTCGCCATCACGATTCCGTGCTTCACGTGAATGTCGGCCCCCATCTGGGCAAGAGCTTCTAAATGGATATCTACCGGACGAGCTCCGATTGCATCGCCTCCAGGGAGAGCAACCCTCGCAGCCCCGCCACGAGCCAGCAACGGTGCCAATACCCAGAAAGAGGCCCTCAACGCTTTCACGAGACTATAGCTCGCATCAGTAGCTCGCAATGACGGAACGGAAACGGAAACATCCGATCCAATCCGCTCTGTTGTCGCGCCAAAATGTTCGAGGAGATGCAGTGTAATTCCAACATCGTGGAGAAAAGGGACATTCTTAATCGTGCAACGTTCTTGTGCAAGCAAGCACGAGATAAGAATCGGGAGGGCTGCATTTTTTGCTCCGCTAACGTGGACGCGCCCACGAAGAGGAGTCCCCCCCTCAATTTCAATATACTCTCTCATCGATTCACTTTCAGGATGGATTATAGCAATCCTCAAAAGTAATGGCACGAAGTGGCATTACTTTTGAGGAGGGCGAAAGCGCCAGTCTTGCTCTGCAAGCAAAGCTGCACGGGACAACAAAGCGTGTTCACCTGGAAAGACACTTAGGCCAAAGGCTTTCAAATTACCCGTATAGTCAGGCAGTATCCTTTCAGAGGATTGCTATTTGCTTTCCCTCCGGGGGCTAGAGACACCCACAAAAAGCAATGCCACTTTGAGCCATTATTTTTGGTGAACATCCTAGACAACAAGAAGGGTAAAGAAATTCGAAGATGGAGTCAAAGTCTCATTCGGGGAATCGTTTTGTTCCACAAGAACCTTAACCCCGAAATTTCCCACACGTTGTGGAAATCTCTCGGCATGACTACTTCGTGAGGCGGGGATCGTAGTGGTCAATCGTCGCCAGGAGCTTTCCGACAAGTTCCTCAGCCGAACGATACACCTCTTCCTCTCCGAGGGATTCAGCAAGAGGTTCAGCGACGAGACGAGCCTTTTCAGGCATTCCGTTATTCAAGTAACTCCGAACCAATACCAAGCGAATAATATGCAGCTCGGGTTGAGTGACGAGAACTCGCTCGAGAATTCCGAGGGGAGAGACTCCCAGATCTGATCGACTGAGTTCGCAGCATGCGAGGGCGAGTTCTGTTGCACTTTCGGAATCGATCCTCTCCTTCCGTTCTATGGCAATTTCAGCGCTTCGAAGTGTATGCACGAGAGCCCTCTTCGCAAGAACCGGCTCCATTTGACGCAACCGCACCATGAGCGAAAGCACATTTGACATCCACGATAAAAAAGGAGTCCGTCGAGATTTTCGCTTCTTCAAAGAAGTAAGAATTTCGAGAATTCGCTTCGCTCTATGAATTGGGAGATGCGCTCTCAGGATCTCCTCTCTCCCAGCCCGTGCTATCGCGTGCATCCGGTCAGGATGAGCGAGAAGTGTTTCGATCTGTGACGCTGCATCAGCAACATCGTTACGTTGATAGAGAGCGAGGTGCTTCCCCTCTTCGAAGATTTCGAGAAGTCCATTTCCAGTTCGTTCCGTGAGTAGCAACGCCCCTGAGACCATCGCTTCAAAAACCCGAAAATTGACATCCCCACGAACCGATTGATTGATGACTATTTCCGACACAGGAAACTTTTCCCACCATCGACCACTATCAAAAGAAATCTCTGTCCTCTTGGCCAGCTGCTCGAAGAATTCCACCCGTGCTTTGTTTAGCTCTCGATTCAGAGTCCCAATAAAGAGCGCTCCATACTGCTTGTCTTCACTCGGCTCCACCATTCGACTCGCCCAAAGCGGCATCCATTCAATCGGAGCGGAATCTTCCGACGAAAGAAAGGGGATATAATCCTTCTGGGCTACGAGAACATAGTCCATCACTCGGGAAATCTGAGCATGGAGTTTATAATGGTGGTGCGCATCGACAGAGAAGAAAAGGACCGGACAACTCGTTTCAGCAAAACCGTCAAAAGCTATCGGAGCGCTGTTATCGTACACAACAATCGCGTCCGGACCTCCGTCTGGAAATACCTTTCGCCCGATAGTATCGATGTGAACAAGTGGGGCCTCCGCTTGAACCTCCGCCTTTGCAGAGAGGCCGACCGTAAAGACTTCGTGACCGGCTTCACGGAATTCTTTCACAAACCAATCTTGATTACAGCAAAGGATTTTCATGAATGGAGCTACTAACGCCTCGATGAGGGCAACGCCTCGTTGCTCCTCTTCACTGATTCCGAGCGTATCGAAATCTCTCTCTCCACGATAGAGAGATTCATAGGACGAACCGCACAGGGAGGAGTTCCTACCGAAGACTCACTGCACTCTCAGAGGCTTTCTCTTGAATCATCTGCTGAAGTTCACGTGCATGTTCGTGTTCCGGTTTGAAAAGAAGAATCTTCTCAACTTCAGAGCGCGCTTCATCTACTCGCTCTTGAGCATAGAGACACCCTGCATAGGCATATATAAACTGCAAATCTGCAGGATGCATATCGAGATACTCCGAAAGATAGCCCTCAAGAGCACCAAGTTTCTTCAGTTGATGCCCTAACTGAATCACGCCAAGCAATGCTGTGGTGTTTTCTGGATTACGCTTTAAAGCCTCGACGTTCAAATCCCAGGCCTCGTCATAGGATTTTCTTTGAGACGCGCACAATGCAAGTCCAGCATACGAAACATCATGACTTGGTTCTGAGGACCGAGCACGCGCAAAAAGCTCTTGGGCACATTCCCAATCTCCCGAACTCGCACTGATGGCCGCAAGACCACAGAGAGAACGCGCGCAATTTGGTTCCCGAGAATGCCACTTTTCAAAGAGCGCACTTGCCTTGCCCGTCTCACCTGTCATCGCCCAAACCTCCGCGAGAAGAAGTTCGGCTTTTTTAATCTGATGTTCGCTCAAGTGATTACGCGAGAGAAGATTTTCGCACCCTTCCGAAACACTCGAATACTCTTTCTTATGCTTCATATCCTCAAGTTCAAGTAGTCGCGTATCAATTGTATCGAATGGCATCTGCCGAGCTTTGGTCGCCGTTGGCGCAGTTGGCTCATTTGATACTTGAACGGACAGGGGATCCCGGGGGGGTGTGTTCACCATTAGTCGATCAATCGCGGAGTCGATTTGCGCTGCTAGGGGAGTTGGTCCTACATCCTTCTCCTGCGCCGCTTCCTGGAGCTTCTCCCGAAGTTCGGATGCACCACGGTGAAGGGGTTGTTTTTGGAGCACTCGATCAGACCACTCTTTTGATTCGGTCAACTTGCCTTGCCGGAAGAGACATCCCGCAAGACAGTAGGTCATTTCCATATCCTCTGGCTTTCTGTCGAGATAGCGTCGAAGAGCTGATTCAAGTTCTTCAAAGCGCCCAAGACGATAGGAGCAATCGAGCAATTGAAGCAATGCAACCATCTCGTAAGGATCTTGCTCTAACGCAGAGAGAAAATACGGGAATGCATGTGCCGGTTCCTGCCTCATCAGTGAACACATCCCCAGGCCGCTCAGAGTTTTGGCATCTCGAGAATCAAGGGCATATGCTCGCTCAAAATACCGAGAAGCGTTTTCCAAATCCGAGCACGCCATAAAGATGGCGGCTCGGTTTCGGAGGCACCGGACCGAATTCGGTTGAAGGTTCTCGGCTTGAGACAAAAGAGCTTGAGCTTTCTCAAACTGCTTCTCGCGAGCCGCCTGCTGTCCCTCTTCGAGAAGCCGCTCAAAATCTGAAGACGACAGTGTAGAAAAGTACTCTTGTGGAATTTGTACCTGGCGTGATTCTCCCGGCACTTCTGCTATCTTTGCGTTATGACTTCTCTTCGCGAATTGCTGGTAGACCTCAAGAGTCGCCTCTCCCGCTCGTTTCCAAGAAAATGCCTGAACTCTCGAAGACAAGTTCGCAACGACTGGCGAGTAATATGCCGCAAGAACCGCGTTTCGAATGGAACCCTCATCAGATGGAGAACAATAGAACGCATCTTTCCCGAAATAATCTCGAGCCGTTCCATTTTCCGTAACAACAACGTTGCAACCAAATGAAGCCGCTTCAAGAGAAACAAGCCCCGGGAGCTCATACCAACTCGGAAGCGCGTGTACCTTCGCGGCGCTGTACGCACTCACCAGCTCTTCGTCAGAGAGTCGATCAAGCACAAGAGTTTTCCCTTTTCGCTGAAACGCACGAACGGCATCCGCATATTGAGGCTGATAGTTGACTCCACCTCCAACGAAGACAATATCGAGCTCCACATCCTCAAGAGCCTTGAGAAGCATAAGCTGATTCTTTCGAGACTCGAGCCGTCCGACGCACAGAATAAAGTCTCTCACTCCATATTGAGAAGCAAAGAGATCAGCGCCTGATTCCCCCGTCTTTATCTCATAACCGACTGGAACAATCTTACACTCTACTGCACCTGGATAGAGACGTTTAATAGTGAAACGTTCATTTTCTCCATTCACAATGAGTGCATCCGCATTCGCCGCGGTCCAACTATTATCAAACGGCGCACACTGTGGCACAGATGAAAGTCGAGTTTGAACAGCCTGCCAGGCAGAGATATCCTGTCCTCTCTGGACGTAGGAGATCAGTTCTTCAGCAAAAACGATCGACTGATTGTGGAACAGTCCGATATCTTCACAGAGCGTTGTTACTACGCAAGGAACGCCATTCTTTTTTGCATTCTCAGTAATCGTCCGAACGAGCTGAGGCAACGCAAAGTTAATCGCATGAACGATATCGTACTGAGACACATCAGCAGAAAGCGAGAGGTCAATGTCGACTTGCACGCCAAGAGTTTCGAGCGCAGCTTTGGTTTGGTCGACTAAGACGGTATCTCCACCAGGATGGGTATACATATTTGAGCGATTTTGGATCAGCACTCGATATGAAGCTCCTGGGTTCTGACTCGAGTTAGAACTTTCTCCACCTTTCTTCACGTTCGGCTCCTTTCCTTTTGTTGAAATTTGATCGGTTTGTCCACTTACATTCTTAATCTCAAGGGAGCGATAGAGCGCTTGGAACTCTCGTCCTATACGCCCCCAAGAGTATTTCTGAGAAAATCGACGGCCATTTTCACGCAAGTTTTCTGCAGCGCGGTCGTTCTGAAAGAGGCACTGCGCTATTCGACTTACTGGGTATTCCCTCGAAATAGGCCAGACCGCGTTGCCAAAGTGAGCAAACGGTGGCGCAAACGAAGTAGCAACGAGAGCTCCTGCCCCGATCGCTTGGGTACACGAGCCTGAGGCTTCAAAGTGTTCCGAGCGGTAGTTCATCACGACAAGGTCACTCACTTGAAAGAGCGAAATCAGCTCGTCATCCTCCACATACCCTATTTTAAAGTGAATGTGCTCATGGACTCCGAGCTTATCCACATACTCACGAAGCTCATCAAGATAAACCAGCGACTGGTCATCGGAATCATTCGGAGAACCCATGAGAATTCCAACCACTTCTTCGCCCTGCTCCCGAAGTCTCGCCACAGCTTCGACAACAGCTTCCATTCCTTTGTGCCGCTGGATAAATCCAGCAGAAGAAATGATTTTTTGTTCGGAAGAAATTCCAAATTGGTCGCGAACGTGAGCCTTCTCTTGAAGAGATATTTTGGGAAACTTCTGGACACCGAGGGGTATCACTCGTATGCGTTCCGGAGAGGCCCCTTTCTCAACAAGTTCAATCGCTGCCTGCTCGAAGTGAACGACTATCGCATCAGCCTGCTCAAGAACAATCGCTGAGTTTCGGACGGAGGAGAAGGTCGAGTGAAGATGAAGAAGAATCCGCACTCCGCACTCTCGTAATCGCTTTAGGGTCCTGGAGAACTCCTCACTTTCGAAGGTTTCGAGCGAATGAACATTTATATGGAGTATTTCAACTCCAGACTCCCGAACAGTAGCCACAAGCTCATCGAAATTTCGATCCGATTTAGACCAGCATCGGTGAACAAAGTCCTCATCTGGACGGATAAGCCTGTCTGTGCGTTCTGAGAAAACCTGCCATTCACTTACTTGAAACTGTTCAAAGAGATATCGAGCGTGCGAAGCGAGTCCACACGGTTGATTCCATGTGCTCATTAGACCTATTCGCTTCCCGATTCGGACTGTATTCGCCTTCTCTCCTGGCGTGCAGCAGAGTTGCTCAATCTCCTTCGCTACTCGTTCCCAGGTGAAGTATTCGCGCTGAACTTGGAGAGCATTCTTCGACATCTCTCGGAGTCGTTCAGGATGCGCTAAGAGATCTCGAATCGCTCGAGTAAGGGACTCCTGGCACACTTCGGGAAGTACAACACCAGTTTTGCCATCGACGACTCCCTCTTGTAGTCCTCCTACATTGAAGGTCACCACCGGGCATCCACTGACCTGAGCCTCTATTGCTGTTAGCGGAAATGGATCAAACCAGCGAGAAGGGACAACGCAGATTCCTGAGTCTCGAAAGGCCTGGGCGATTACCTTTTGGCTGACTTTTCCGTGAAAAGAGACCCCTGGCAATCCTGCTTCGAGCTCTTGAGTGTTGTAGATCTCGCTTCTTCCCCAAAGTCCTGCACTTCCGAAAACATCGAGGGTCAGGTGAGGAAACTCCTGCTTCAGCTCTGCAAAGCTCACAAGCAGAAGATCGAGTCCTTTGTCTTGAACCAGCGCGCCAGAGAAAACAAGTTTCATCCAGTCACGACTATCAGGATCTCCTGCAGTAAAAAGATCGAGGTCTGTTCCATTGTGAATGACTTTCAAGCGGTCATCTGGGACTCCAGCTTCACGAAAAATACCCGCCTGAGCGTGGGACACACATACGATCTGGTCTACGAGGGTCAGAAGCACAGACGCTCGGATTCCGGTATCGTTCTCAGCTCGGTCATGACTGATAAGAATTCGCGTGAGACATTGCGGGTCGCCCTTCGCCAGAAAAAATACCTGGGCTCGGCCAGCAGAGATCAGCACATAATCTCCCTGCTTTCGAACCTCATCGAGGGCCCTCTCACAATTGTAGTCATCTCCAAGATCAATGAACCGAACACCTTCAAAACCTTTCGCGGGCCCCTTCAGTTGAGCTCCAACGATCACCGAATGCCCTCGCCGTGCCAGAAATCGAGCAAGCGAAAGTGTCGCCATTTCGGCACCTGAATTGACTCCGGCAACATCCAGTGGATGGTCTTTGTGAACAATTAAATAGTTCATATCACTTGTAAAACGAGCTCTTTCTCCACTTCTCCCGAGGGGTAAACGCAGAGAGATTCATAGAGGAAGTGGCAAAGAGTGTGCCAGTTGGAGGGTCCTTCGTGTGGCTTCTCACGCTGGATAAAGGGTCGAAATCCCTCGCCGTCACTGAGAGGTGTCAACGCAATGACGCTGCTGGATCAAGACGACACGGAATGCGGCACCACACCGACTGAGCGGATTCAAAAGGCAACAGAGATGCTATTTTTCTACGAATGTAAGGCTTCGCACTTGAACCCTCTGCACCGTGAAGAGAGCTGATCGAGCTTGGGCTCAAGGTCGTTTTGAAGTGATTCTCCAAGCGCCCACCAAGACTGATAAAGCTGCTGCTGGCAGATCTGCTTGCATGTCTCTGAGATTCCTTCCACGAGGTCTCGAATATCAAAAAGTTGTCGCTGCCCTTCGTCGAGCAACTCCATGAGGCTTCCATACCATTGAAAAAATGCTTGAAGCGCGTTCACTGCTTGAATAAGCCGCTTATTCCCATCAGCAGAGTTTCCCTCTTGAAACAATTTTCGTGCTTCACGAAATTCGAAGTAGCATGCCTCAACTATCTCACCTGTACGTGAGAGGCGATTTGCAACAAAACTTACTGGAGTGCCTGTCTCAACCTCGATTATCTGGGTCCCAAGCTGGGAAGGAGTACGAGACCAATCGGCCTCCTCGAGTTCGTTCCCATCGACCAAAATTCCAGTGATCATATGATCCGGATCGATGGTTGCCTTAATTAGCTCAACAATATCTGCAATCCGACTTACGCTTTCTATTGCAACCGGAGCAGCTTCTCCATTTATTTGAACTGAAACCATGCTATTATCCTTCGCCCGAATTAACTTTGGCCCATGTAGTGGCGGAATTTGAGTGCTCTCCGCCTGAGAGCCTCGTAAATTGTCTCCATTTGAGATGCGAGCACATCCGCATCCGTTCCCGAAATATTCTCCTTTGCAAACAGGAACATACGAGCGAGTGGACCCAAATACGGGAAATAGTAACCCACCTGCTCGATGTGTCGGTCGATCCTCGTAAGTTCCTCCGAAATCTCTCCGAGTCGGGCCGGGGGAGAGGAGACGTCGGCTATCAACCGTTGAAGTTCAGCGATCGCATTGAGCCCCTTCTCGGCCCCCTGAACAATGGCATCGAGCCCCTCAAGCTCGCCGACAACCGTTTTGAGCATGCTCGACTTGGACTCATGAGTCGGGGCCTCCAAGAAACCTCCAAGATCGTCCAACCACAACTTCCGATAGGCATCTCGAAAGGGTGCGTACCAGTCCTTATAGCTCGTTGTCAGAGACTCAAGATCGCAGAATCCCCATTGATCAAAATATGAACGATAGATCTGCACTCCTTTAAGATTTTGGAGATCTTGCGGAAGTTGTCGGAAGTCTTCTTTCAGGCGGAGTGTGGTCAGTTGGGCCATGAGTTCAGGTGAAATGAGATCGTGGCAGTCTGGCCTTGCGCAGCCCTTATTCGGATTACAAGGGCCGCATTCTAATACCGGTTGAAGAATGATATTCCCTTCGCTGTACGGTCCAGTTTCAAATCCAAACGCCGATGCCAAGAACATTGAGACCACCGGTGTGCCTACGGCAACCGCCATGTGCATCGGTCCTGTATCACCCGTTACGAGAATGTCGCTGATCTTCAAGAGTGCCGAGAGCTGGGGAATGTTCGTCTTTCCCGCAGCGATAAATACGTTCTCTTGTTTACATGCTTGATATATCGGTTCAATGATTGAGAGTTCCTTCTTTGTTCCCGAGAGAACGACTCTGCAATTGTGTTCTTGCGTTAAAATGTCTATCAGCCGAACAAACTTCGCCGGCGCCCACTGACGCTTCCCCTGACTTGCGCCAGCCTGAAGTACGACGAGCGGTCCTTGATTCGAAAATTCAGCGGCTCCGATAAGTGAGTTCGCATATTCGAGGTCAGC
>JAGRAO010000136.1 GCA_020434565.1 Bdellovibrionales bacterium | reverse complement strand
TTTCGTAGAACCGAGGATACAAAGATTGCGGCCGACGAACAAAGCCAGGTCTCGTACCGCGCCGGATAACTTCCTTCCCTCTAAAATGTGGGGTGCAATAAGAGCGCCGATGGGAGCTAAACAACAAAGCGCTTCGACCCCACAAATGGCTTCTAGGAACGAGACTCTCTCTTCCCGAGAGACTCTCCGCAACCGGTACACCGGTAGTCAAAAAGCTCTCCTCGAGGTAGCACCAGAAGCAATCGCTCTTTCACTGGCATTGCCGACTTACATTTCGGGCAATAAAGTTCTGAAGCTGAAAAGTCCCGAAACTGCTCCTTTCTGTTGGTCCCTCGAGGCGACGGAGCTTGCCTCATTTGGGAAATGGGATATTTTCGTTTCATGAGCATCTCTCAATTTCTGCCGAAAGAACTTTCTCTCAGCCCATGCGACACAAGAGTCTATCGTCTCAGGATGACTTTCTCTCTCCTTATAGCACAAAGGACTCGTTCGCAGTATTGTTCTCGCTTTGAGTTCTCTCTTGCGCAAAGTATGCAGGCGTACTCTTCATACAATAGACAGAAACCCTTGCCAGTATCACATTCGATAAACATTTTTTAATGTCAGAGAGTCCATGAGCGAAGAAATTGACGGGATTTTAATCGTTCATCTCGGCTCAGGATCCACCTCAAAAATTACCGAGATCGTTCGTCAGATCGGATTTTTTGCGCTAGAGCGAAAGATCTCAGAGCTCCAGCCGCTTGCACCACCTCAGGCGCTCGGATACATCCTCTCAGGAGGCCCTCACCTTGTGACCGAGCACAAAAGTAAGCCTGTTATAAACTCAAGCCTGCTCTTTCTGAAGTCAATAACCCAACCCGTGCTCGGGATCTGTTTGGGGCACCAGCTTCTTGGATTGCGTTTTGGAGCATCTCCCTACAAAGGGAGATCCCGTCGGGGTCCCGAAAAAATAGCGGTGCTCCAAGGTGACCATCCGCTTTTTCAAGGTGTTCCCTCTGAGTGTGAGGTTGCAGCCGATCACACCGAAGGAATATCGGTACCAAAGGATTTTTTTCAGCTCGCCTCGTCTGACTTTTACAAGAACGAGGCCATGGCACATAAAACCCAACCAATCTACGGAGTCCAATTTCATCCCGAGATCTCTGGGGAGATCGGCTTCCGAATAATCTCTAATTTTTGCGCCGCGATAAGAGCCCTAAAATAAAAGAATTTCGATATCTTTCCAAAGACTTGAAATTCGCCGAAACCGTGGACATAAACCTGGTTAGCAAAAAATAAGTTTCCACGTCGATTTTCTTAATGGAGGATTACTATGTATCCGAACGCTAGAGGCTTATCGTCATTCCCTTCGTTGCTCGATCAACTCGGTGGAGTAGCGCGTGAATTTGATTCCTTTCTCGATCCAGGTCGGGTGGTCTGCACTCGTCGAGCGTCGTTTCCACTAACGGTACGGGCACGAGAGGACGGATATGAAATCGCAGCGGTGGTTCCAGGAGTGAAAAAAGATCAGCTTGAATTAACTGTCGATAAAAAGAAGCTCACTATTGCGATTGAACCAATTGAGAAAGCACCTCAAGAAGATGAGATCCATGGGCGCTACCTGCTCAAGGAACACGCTGAAGTGAGCGGCTCGAGGGCGGTAAGTTTTCCCGACGAGATAGAGGAGTCTGGCATTGAGGCGACCCTCTCCGATGGAATTCTCAAGATCTTTGTACGAAAAGCTGTCGAGGCTCAGCCTAAGAAGATAGAGATTCGATAGACCAGCACGAAACGGAGGTGAAGAGATCTCAACCGAGATGCCAGAGGCGTCTTAATGGGGGAATTTCTTCACCTTCCGGACTCTTCGCTTCGAAATCGGCCTCCCGGAAGCTTTGGTGTCGATTTCTTGCTTATATAAAAAAGTGGCGTAGTATCTCTCAAACGAGGTTTACGTCGTGATTCAACAACAAAACAATCCGCCCGAGGGCGACCCTCTTCAGGGCATACATTTCCAACAAAAACGAGAAGTTCCGGTGGACTGGAGCCAGTTTAAGGAACGCCCGATCAATAATCTTATCCCCCTCCAGACCCTACGCGAGATTTTTCGAAATCCGGCCTCAATGAAACAGCCTGAATTTGAGAGCTGGGTGAAAGAACTCTCTTCGTTCGTCGCGCTGGTAGGAACTGACAGTGAAACAGCGGGGTTGCTCTATATAGAGACCTCATGCCTGACCTCGTTCTGTGAGGCATATCTCCTGCTCGATTCGCAATTCGGAACCCTTTCATCGGAGACCCGAACCGAGAGTGAAGAACTCGTGAAGAGGTATCAGTACCTGCGTAATAGCCTTGGCGAAGCGCTCGGTGGTCGAGAAGAAGACCCTCACGGGCCCGGCATCGCTGCTCTCCTCGTTAAGGACATGGAGCGCTCACGTTACAAGCTCGCCGACTCAGTCCCTTATCCCGGCGGAGACGGTCCGGAGCCTGCAACAGAATCCAAAGGACTCAGACCGCTCTTGAGAAGCATTGAATGGGGCCTCCGGATTCAGGACAAGGCTTTTGAGATCGCTGACGAGTCAACGCTCATGACTCCTCTACGACGCAAAATGAGTCGGATTGACGAGAGAGTCAGCAAAGTATTTGAGCGTGCGAAAAATTTCTTAAACAAACACTTTTCCGATCAGAATCCCCGCGACGCGATGTTCTTGGGAGTCGCTGTCGCACTTTATAAAAATTCTCTTCACCGATTTGCTGATGTCCTTGACGCTTCAGCGTCGCTGCCGAAGAGAAGTGAAGCCGAGAACGATCGTCTTGTGGAAGGATCTCGAGCGGCGAGCTATCTTCTGCACCGACTTGATGAAATCTCTGAAGTGCTTACGCTCCGGCCGCAATCTTAATCGGCGGCTCAATCACCGCGTTCTCAACGATTGTGCCCTGCGTTTCAAGCTCTTTCGCTGGCCACTGCACCCGAGGGTGGAATCCTCGACCTGCTCGACCATACACGGCATCTACTCCAAGACAGTACTTTGAGTACCGGGTCTGGGCGATATGGTAGCGGCACATCGCTGATTGAAGCCAAATTGGAACAGCTTTGTTAGTCTTGATCTCGAGCACACCGGATGCCGAAGAGATAATGGCCTTCTCAGTCTCAGGGTCATAGCACCCAAGGTCATCCCCGCCAGCAGTGATGCGGCTATCAAACGTAATTCGCATATCCCCTTCATATCGGGGGATCAACGGACGTCGGTGATAACGAATATTAATTACTGGATAGAGTTGCAGTCGACGCTGCAAATACTGCAACTCACGAGCCTCGGCACAGTCCACGAGATCCTCAAGAACCAATTCAAGAGGTATCTGCTGATGAGGAATCCCAAGCTCAAGAACTCTCTGGCTCCGGAGATTGATACGCTTTTTAAAGACGTACTGCTGATGCTTCTCTTTAATCTCAATAAAGAGGGCCTCAACCTTTCCACCTCGATTGTAGGACCTCAGACGAATCTTTCGCCGATACGCAACCGATTCCTCTCTATCATAATAGAAACGGAGGTCAGCGGTATCGTAGTAGATGCTCGCTATCTCGTACGTCTGGAACTCGCCAACGTGTGGATCGGGGTCGCAATACGGACTGATGTCCTCAAAGAGCCTGTAACACTCATCCGCTGAGACGATGAATTTGAGTTCATGTCGGAATCCAGCCATTAACAGCCTCTCCAGTCGACTAGGGCGAGCCCTACAGGCGATGTACGCTCAATCCCCTAGAGATCGAGTACGTGATTACTACCGACTACCTGTACTCGGAGATTCTCGTTTAGCCTTGAGAGATCTTCGATGAGCTTTTCAGCACTAAATTCTTGAGGAACACGGATAGAGAACGTCAATTCCAGCTCTGTACCCATACGAGTAGTCTCAGCAGAGATGAGATTGAATTGCTCGGCATGAATCTTAAAAGCGTTGTCGAAAACGGTTTCAAATTCACTCGTTATCGGAGTTTGAATGCGAACGATACGCTCAGTAAGGCCGTGCTCACCGAACCTCACAAAGTAAAGAAGGAGCGACGCCGCACAGGTAATAGCAGTAAGCGCAACCGCCACCGTGTAAAAGCCGGTTCCGCACGCCATACCAATCCCCATCGCAAGAAAGATGTATGCAACATCTCGGGGGTCTTTTACCGCGTTTCGAAAGCGAATGATCGAAAGCGCACCAACCAAGCTAAAGGCGCGAGCAATATTGCTTCCAATGATTAACATTACCGCTCCGATAACCATCGAGCAGATAACAAGCGTGATCATAAACGATGGAGAAAAAGAAACTCCGCGGTACGTGATCTGATACGTTTTCGCCACCACAATAGTGAGAAGAAATGCGAGACCAAGGCACACAGAGATCTGGGTTGCATTGATGACCTGACCTGGGTCTGAAAAGTGTTGAATTTGGTTCATAAAGTCGTTCACGAGGTGTAATCTCCGAGAAATCAAACCGTGCTTGAATGCCAGAAGGTACTCTATCCTCAAACACCATGCAAACCGCTTTCTCTAGGACCGGCCTCAATCCAAACCTCTAAGATCATTGAAAGATCCTCGTTTGTTCGGTAGTGTTAGACTCTTTAGCCTTCGAAATGCGGGTTCAGCGCACTACTTGCGCTTTTGGAACAATCCGCCACGGAAAATGAGATGGAAACGGTCAGTCCCAACGTCGACTTTGTTGCACTCGAAAAGAAAACCCTTCTCTTTTGGCGAGAGCAGCAGATTTTTTCAAAGAGCTTGGATCGACGAAAAGATTCTCCCCAGTACCGATTCTATGACGGGCCCCCATTTGCTACGGGAACTCCTCACTACGGACACCTTTTAGCCGGAACGATCAAGGATATCGTCCCCCGGTATCAGACGATGCTCGGAAACTACGTCGAAAGGCGTTTTGGTTGGGACACCCATGGACTCCCGATTGAAATGCTCACCGAGAAAGAGATTGGGCTCAACGGACGCAAAGAGATTCTCGAGTACGGAATTGATCGCTTCAACGAAGCGTGCCGTTCCGGAGTGCTTCGGTACGTCAGTGAATGGGAAAAGGTGACCGAGCGACTCGGTCGCTGGATCGATTTTGTGAACGACTACAAAACGATGGATTTGTCGTTCATGGATTCAGTTTGGTGGGTCTTTAAGCAGCTTTGGGACCAGGGAAGAGTGTATGAAGGTGCTCGGGTCGTTCCGTACAGCTGGAGACTTTCAACCCCCCTTTCTAATTTTGAAGCAAGCTCAAACTATAAAACGGTCCAGGACCCAGCGATTACGGTTCGATTTCGAAGCGAAGAGGACCCAAACTGCTCGTTCCTCGCTTGGACTACTACTCCATGGACCCTTCCGAGTAACCTCGGACTGTGTATTGGCCCAGATATACCGTATGTCCGAGTTAAAGAGGTCGCGACTGGCGAAGAGCTCATTTTAGCAGAGGCTCGACTTCCGCATTATTTCCCCAAGACCGAAGCCTTTGAGATTTTGGAGCGTCCTTTAGCGAGTTCACTCGTCGGCAAACGGTATCGACCGCTTTTCCCGTTTTATGAAGAACTCGCAAGCGAGGGGGCCTTTCGAATCGTCTCTGATTCATATGTCACAACCGAAGATGGAACCGGAGTCGTTCATCAATCACCTGCTCATGGGGAAGACGACTATCGGGTCAGTGTTGCAAATGGTATTCCGCTGGTTGATCCAGTGGATGAAGAGGGTCGGTTCACCGAAAAAGCTGGCCCACTTCAGGGACTCAACATCAAAGAAGCCGATAAGACGATCATTGGAATGCTCAAAGAAACTGGGCTTCTCTTTCGCCAGGAAACGATCACCCACAGCTATCCCTTTTGTGAACGGTCAGACACTCCTTTGATTTATAAGGCGATTTCTGCCTGGTACGTCCGAGTCGAAGATATGCGTGAGGCGATGCTCGAAAACAATCGAGCGATTCACTGGATCCCGGAGCATATCCGAGAGGGGCGATTTGGAAACTGGCTTGCGCAAGCTCGAGATTGGAACATCTCCCGTAATAGGTACTGGGGAAATCCTTTGCCGATTTGGCGCTGCGATTCGTGTGACCATATTGAATGCCTCGGCTCCTACAAGGATCTCGAAGAACGGGCAAACACGAGCGTGACAGACCTTCACAAACACTACGTTGATACGCTCATGTGGAAATGCCCGAATTGTAGCGGAACGTGCAAGCGAGTACCCGAGGTGCTTGATTGTTGGTTTGAATCTGGCTCCATGCCGTACGCTCAGATCCATTATCCATTTGAGAACAAAGAAAAGTTCGAGTCCTCTTTCCCTGCAGACTTTATTGCAGAAGGACTCGATCAAACTCGTGGATGGTTTTACACATTGATGATCCTTTCGACAGCGTTGTTTAAAAAAGCTCCGTTTCAAAATGTCATCGTGAACGGAATGATCCTCGCGGAAGACGGGAAAAAGATGTCAAAGCGGCTCCGAAACTATCCCGACCCGCTCGACGTGATGGACACCTATGGTTCAGATGCATTGCGTCTCTATTTGATCTCTTCACCAGCAGTTCGCGGCGAAAGCCTGCGATTTTCTGAAGCTGGCGTGAAAGACATCGTCCGAAGCATTCTGCTCCCGTTTTGGAACGTGTATTCCTTTTTTACGACCTATGCCAACGTTGATCAGTACCAGCCCTCGCAAGTACTCACCGAATCCTCAAACATTCTTGATCGATGGATCCTCTCGCGCTTTCAGACCCTTCTTTCGGCCATCGAAACGGAAATGTCGGCGTACCGACTGTACGCAGTAATTCCTCAGTTGCTCGGGTTTCTGGAGGAACTGACTAACTGGTACCTGAGACGTTCTCGGCGGCGTTTTTGGGAAGAAAATCCGACTGACAAGCAACACGGATATGACACTCTGCTGTACATCCTGAGCGAATTTTCGAAAGCACTGGCGCCATTTCTTCCCTTTATAACGGATGAAATTTATCAGAATCTTTCGGATGCGCTTCCTTCATCGGAAGAGAGTGTACATTTGTGCTCGTATCCTCAGGCGGACAAGGCGTTGACCGATTCAACACTTGAAGAATCGATGAGCCTGATCCAAACCGCTGTAGCCCTCGGTCGAGCGCTTCGAGCCAAGCACAACCTCAAAGTTCGGCAGCCATTGCAATCACTCACCGTGGTAACAAAGGATGAGCGCGCAAAGGAGATACTTGAAACGTATGGTTCCCATATTTTGGAGGAGTTAAACGTTAAAGAAGTGCTCTTTTCAAATAAAGAGAAAGATCTCGTCAACATCTCCGTAAAGCCAAACTTTCCAAAACTTGGACCGATCTTTGGTAAAGAGATGAAGCAATGTGCAAAAGAGCTCTCCGAGCTTTCGCTTGACCAGATCGTTTCACTTGAGTCAGGGAATGAGATTGAGATTCTCGGGAGAAAGCTGACAGTAGAAGTTCTCGAAGTTCGTCGCGAGGCAAAGTCAGGAGTTCCCATTGAAACAGCAAAAGGAGTAACCGTATTCTTTGACATGGAGATTTCTCCAGAACTTCGTGCTGAGGGGCTCGCTCGAGAAGTCATCAATCGGATTCAGCGGATGCGAAAGGATGCCGGGCTCGAAATCACCGATCGCATTTCAGCCTGGTTCAGAGGGTCCACCGATTTATCGAAGGCGATAGAAAATAACCGTGAGTACATCCAACAGGAAACGCTCTCTCTTGCGTTACAAGGCACTTCTTCTGAAGTTAAAGACGCAGACGTCTTCTATCAAGAACACAAGATAGATCAAGACACTCTAGACCTGTGGATAAAGAAGACAGCTGTGTAAATCGCTCTCTGTCTTACGCCCGACGCTTCCCGGCCGAGAAACTCGAATACCTCTTTCGCTTATTCGCGAAGGGAGATTCCTTCTGATTCTTCATCGTCTGAACGAAAGGCGAATGAAACGGTTGTGTCTCATCAACGACGAGGGGCTCCTTAATAAATCGCTCAATCGCCTGAAGGGACTTTACCTCTTCGTAATCACAAAATGAGATCGCCTTCCCACTACCGCCCGCACGCGCAGTTCGTCCAATTCGATGAACATACGATTCAGGATCAGAGGGCAAGTCAAAGTTAATCACATGCGAAATTCCGTCGACATCGATCCCTCGGGCCATTACATCGGTAGCAACGAGAATCTTGACCTTGCCGTTCGCAAAACTGTCGAGGGCTTTCTGACGAGCCTTCTGATGTTTATCAGAGTGCATCGCCTCAGCAGGCAGATCCTGCTTCGTGAGCACCGTCGCAAGAAACTCAGCGTCAGATTTCGTTGCTGTAAAGATCAACGCTCGCTCAACTGATTCTCGTTTAACAATATCAAAAAGAAGGGGTCGCTTGTTCTTCTTATCAACAAAGCAAACCACCTGCTCCAAATTGTCGGCGACCGCTTCCGGACTACTCACTGACACTCGTTGAGGCGAGTTCAAGAGTACCCGCGACAACTGCTCCACTTCGCCAGACGTAGTTGCAGAGAAAAGAAGTGTTTGATGCACTCCGCGGATTTTTCGCGCTATATCTCTGACATCATGCACAAATCCCATGTCGAGCATTCGGTCTGCTTCGTCCAACACAAAGTAGTTTACCTTATCGAGATGAACCGCTTTGCGATCGAGAAGATCAAGTAACCGACCTGGGGTCGCCACGAGAATATCGACTCCTCGTTTGAGAGCCTGAATCTGTTTCTGAATTGGGAGTCCCCCAACAACAGAGAGCACTCTCACTGAGAGTTCCGTTGAATAGGTTTTAAGACTCTCTTCAATCTGCTGCGCAAGCTCTCGTGTCGGGCTTAATATCAACGCTTGGACTGAAGCTTTCGGGAGATTCTCCCGCTTCACTTCCAAGAATTTTTCGTTTTGCTCTACGAGCTTTTGCAACAATGGCAGAGAAAATGCTGCGGTCTTTCCAGTCCCTGTCTTGGCTGTCGCCATGAGATCTGCACCAGTCAACACTATCGGAATAGCCTGTTCTTGGATCGGGGTTGGGACTTCGTAGCCAGCTTTCGTTAAAGCCGTGAGAAGCGAGGCATGAAGACCCAAATCTGCAAACCGCTTCGGAGATGTTTCTGATTCCATTGTGTAATAACTCTGTAATAACAGATGGAGGAGAAGCTAGGGAATCACCAACGTAACTCTATCTTGAACGACCTATGACAGGTACCCTCAAAATGGTTTGGTACCCTCACCCGCTTTCGGCGGTCTAAAGATACTGAAATTGATTTTCCAAACAATTTGTACCGAAAGAGCGGTACAAGTATGTACTGAGTCCCTTGGCAAGCTTCTCTTGCGCTTTCGAAAGCGAACCGTATCTTCGATTATTCTTCTTCTACCTTCGGCTCCATGAAACTTTCTTGTGGAGATACTTTCGAGTTTCACCTCTCCTGCCAAGGCGATTTGCCAAGGCGTGAGCTTGCCGAAATGAGTTTGCCAAGCAGAACGTTCAAAGGTCCCTCATAGGAGATCCTAAGAGGGAAGATCGCTTTATGCGAATTCCATCATTTCTTTTTTCTCGAACCATGATACCGGAAAAACGCGAAAAGCGCTACCTGGCCCCAGAATACGGCAAATACCGCACAAATGCTGAGACCCCCTCAGGTTTAAGGGGAGATTTGGTTGCCACATCAAAGACAAGCTGAATCTCAGGAAATTCCTTGAGGGCTTCCGAAATCGCGCTGAATTTCCGCGAAAGGATGTACGCCACCCAGAGAGTGTTCTTAAAAATCGAGTCATCGAGGAGGGTGTTTAGAAAAAACTCGGGGTCTTTCGTACAAGCAGCAAACATGCCTCGCACAAGAGATTCGTTCTCTCGGGCGTGCAGGAACGCACACTTTACAATCCAGAGACTCTCTCGTAGCTCACCCGTTTGCTCTAAATGAAGCTTATTTGAATCAGGGGCCTGTGCTTCACTGACGCCGTTAGGTTCTTTAGTCGAGACAGCCTTATCTTGAGGATTTTGCTTGAGGTTGGAGAGCGCTTGAACGACGTGAACGAGAAAACGTTCCCTGGCTTTTGCTTGATCTGCTGAAGACATTGGGTTTTGAACGAGTGCATCTGGATGTAAAGCT
>JAGRAO010000135.1 GCA_020434565.1 Bdellovibrionales bacterium | reverse complement strand
CTTGGGTGCGTGTGTGGTTCGCGGGTATCCCAGGACATGAGAGAACAGTGTGGTTCGCCGAAGCTGAGGCAAGAGCTGAGTTTCCGGGTGTACTTGAAGAGCCGGATCGCGAGTATCACGATTTTGTAAGTCGCATGACACACAGGCACAATTCGCTGGGTGCGCATATCAGTCCGCTTCCGCCAAGATGTACCGAGCGGCTCTCCCAAATACCTCGTGGGCAGTATGACGAATTGACCGAAGTTCAGGCCTTTCAAAAGGTCATATCCGAGACGGTTCGAATTTCAAAAGACCCGCAGGAACTACAGCTCGCTTACGGTTTGCTTATTCGGGAGTTGAGCGAGAATCAATCGAAATTTGGAATTCATCTCGATGCTTTCATGGACTCATCCATCACGACGATTCCAGAGCCCTCACTCGATGCCCATTTCAAATTTCAAACGCTTCTTGGGCTTGTGCAAGATGGCTTTAATCTGCGTCCCAACCGCGGCTATCGCGATTCTGGAAACTATGTGGCGAATGTCGGTGCCGTTATGGTGGATCTTTCAGCTGGGGGAAAGAGACCGCTGAACGCGGAGCTCGAAGCGGAGAGGATTCTTCTCTGCGCTGTGTTCCAGGGTGCACTCGAAGAAGTGATTCACGCGTGGCAGATTGAGTACGAACGCCGCGGAACTGAAACGGAAACAAAAAATGTGATTCACGTGCCAGAGGAGGGTACGTCCTTTAGACTCCTGAGCCTTCTGGCAGCGTCCTTTTTTCAGCAGTTTCCTGGCGTACTCTCACGCGTTGATGGCAAGGAGCGCATGGAATTGATCGCTGAGGTCGATGTTGTCGGAAAGATGGTTGAACTCTATTCCGAAGCCGAGATCCCACTCGAGCGGCTCGCCCTAGAATTGTTTTCTTACCACGTGGATTTCCGTCGAAAGTTCGTCCTATGGCTTGTCGATGAGGGGGTGGTACCGCGGGAGATCGTTCCAGATAAGTTCTTTGATGATTCCGTTCGCCGCGCTCTTCGCCTTTCAGAACTTGGAGAGCCCCTCTTTGTGAAAGATCGTCGCTTTCTTCCAAAACTCTAGCCCCTCGCGGTCAAGACTCATGAAGAGGAGGGGCGAGCAGCCCCTCTACTTAAAGATAGACTCAAGCCCCATGGCGCGCTGCCGAACAAGTGGTGGGAGCCACTTCTTTTCCCACCATCGAACAAGAGGATAGAGAAACCGAAGCATTCGGATTGTAAAAATTCGATCAAGAAATCGGTAGCCTCGCTTGTCTCGAAGGAGTACGGAGAGCATTCGGCCAAGAATTTTGCTGCTCACGGAAAACGGTCGAAAGTCGAGTTCGACTTCGTAGCCTTCTGGAAACTGATGCTCATATGCTGTTTTTAAGCGCTTCAGCTTCTCTGTTCGTCGCTGCGAAAACGGAAGGAGATAGTACTCTCTTGCCGCACACAGGAGTTGAAATGTCGCGAGTTGAAAGAGGATACCATTTTCTTCGATTCCAATAGCGTCAGCCAATGCTCTCATCTTTCGAATTTTCAAAAGAGCGAGCCTCCCCTGTGCTACGACCTGCTCAGCGTCTTCCACATACACCCGAAGCAATTTTCGCATGAGGTGATTTACGATAATCGTATCCCAGTACACCCACAGAACGGGTGGGACTCTCAGTCTTCGGAAGAACATCTTGCGGTTTGAAAAATCGTCGATGTAGATCAGTTCTCGGATAGCTTCATCGGAGAGTCTTAACAACTCAACGAGTTGACGCCACTCGCCGGAGGAAAAACGTTCATTGTAAAAAGCCTCAATAGCCTGTTCGGCCGACCAGTTCTTGCGAAAGATATTGATAGTGACAAAGGTATTGAGCTCATTCCAAATTGAAGATCCTGGGAGAAAAGTGAGTTTTCTAAAGTGACTCCAGCCACCGGTTTGGCACCACACCGAGCAACCAACGACGTTGCGTGCGGTTTTGAGCTGCATAACATACGACTGATATTCCCAGCCAACAAAGGAAGGGTACTCCCCGAACCCCTCGTACTCACGGCGAGCCTGAAATTCGATAATCTTTTGATGTTTCGAGTAGAAGAAGAGTTTGTTGAGCGGCAAGAAGCGGAAGAAGTCGCTCTCACCGTATTTCATGGAGATAATGAGGCTTGGGCTGTGGAGTCCATCAAAAACCTCTGCAAACGTATCCCGATTCCAATTGAGGTCACCGACTGGGTTGATACCAACACTCCACGTCCGAAAGATGAGCTTTTTGTCCTTTCGCTCAAAAACCGGCAAGAGGGACTCCAAGAATCGCCTTGTCCCCTTTGCCGTCTTCAATACAAGTCGGCTCGGAAAATCGGTATGGACATCCACTCCGTCAGCCTCGCCTATTCGAAATATGACTCCAGAGATTTCTGGAAAATCTTCAAAGGTTTGATCACATGCAGTCCGAAGAAAACTCGTGCATCGGCCAACGTTTTCTCCAAGTTCCTCATAAAGAGACTCGGAAAAGAACATCACGTCTGAAGTGATGAACACAGCCAATCCTGATTCTCGGGCAATAGTGAACAACTTCCGATAAGCAGCCCGATACTGTGATATTTTCTCCTGAAGAGATTTCTTATAGCTCGAATCCTGAACGAGGTGGGCTAAATCATCGAGCGTTACAGCGTTGAACCCCAATTGCCTCGCTTTGGTGACGAATTGACGAAAGAGGGGCACGATCCGTTCGAATTTCTCTTGATCAAAGGATCCTGCCTTCTCGAGGTTCTCGAACGGAATTTTCGACCAATTAATGTTGCGGCGCTCGTAGTCGAGGAAAAACGGACCTATGGCGTCGATAAGGTAGAGGCTCATGCCCATCGATGCTACCGCTTCGAATCAAGATTGGCTCTCGATGATCGACGCTATAACCGTTTCCTAATAATTCAGCGTGACTCGGCTGGGGCTTCTTCAGTTTCAGAAGTTTCGGGAAGCTCTCTGAGAGCTTTTTCCGCCGCAGCCTTGATCATTACCAACTCTCCATAGTTGAGGGTCCCGTCAATGAACCCGCCGACTCGAGGGTCAGAAAGCGCTAGCCGACACAGGGGATCGTAGAGGCTCAGATTCCAATCTTTCATATTGATCCCAGAATCACTACCGAATAATTTTGCTGCGACACTCACTTTGTCACTCAAGTTTGCAAAAGAGTTGACCGTATTGAGGAGATTCACAAGGCCGTCAGCATCCTGAAAACCCTTTACTCCGGTTGCCGCTCCAAGAGTTGCGACATCGAGACCAGCATCAAGACACGCCACAAGAGCATGTTTTCGAGCGCTGTCCATAAGCGTAAGGGATGAAACGGTCATCTCAGCCTTTTTTGTTTCATCCTGCTCCAACTGCGACTGTTCAAAGAGTTGCTTTCCGAGCATCCACTCTTTACAAGCGTCGGAGTATTTATTTGCAGCTCCAACAACCGGGAGTTTATTTAAAGCGAAGTTTGTTGCTGCAGTCTGGAAGCTCGGGTCAGCCGATGGATCATCTCCAAGAGCGTCGATCCCGATTGCCGCGAGCCGATTCGCCTCGCGCCCTCCCATCTCGACGCCGGTAGCTGCTGCGCTTTCAGCGCGAGCGAGGAGACTTTGGGTGTTTTCGAGAACCTGCAAGTCCTCCCATGTAATTGAAACAGAATCGATCTGCTCACCTGCGAGCCTGGCGACAGAATCCTTCGTTTCTGTCATCCATGTACTCGAAGCTGAGTACCCTTGCGAAGCATAGTTTCCAGCTTGTTGTGCAGCGGCTCTTGCCCGTTCATAAGCACTCATGGATCCACCTTGGAGAGCCGAAGCAGCGTCTGACGCAGCATCGGCTGCAGCCTTTCGCCACCGTGCCCACCGCGAAAGAGGTGGTGTTTCTTCGGGTTGTTGCTCTGCACTGTCTTGAGTTTGTTGGCTCTCCGGTTGAGTTTCCGGAGGATCGGCTTTGGTCGGGGAAGCCGGAGTTGGCGCGTTCTGCGGCTGGGGAGAATCTGGCTGAGTCACTCCAGCGGAAGCTGAAAAGGACGCCGTTGAAAGTGCGGATGCAATCGTTGCAACGGTCACGTGAAGGTTTCGAACTACTGCTGAATTCATTGAAAACTGCTCCTTTTTCCTGGACTTGTGAGAGTGTAAGGGGCTCACCGACACTAATCAACAAAGAGTAGGGCTGTGGTGTCCTTTGACCTTTTGAGAAGTGCCGTAGTCAATTGACTCCGGAATTCATAACCACAGGACCCTACTCTCAGCGCTAGTTCAGCGGAAAGGTATCAGGAAGCGGAGCGATTTTGGCTTTGCCACTTTCGCTCAGGAGCATTCCGACGAGCTCTCCAGTAGCTCGGTCCGTAACGGCGGCACCGTGCCACGAGCTGTCGAGACCTTCGGGAAGGACTCGCCACATACCGTCTTTGAGCTCGACGTCAGTCGAGGAAAGGCTAAACGGTCGGTCCCGGGGTCCGTAGATGAGAAGCTCCTTGGGAACCTCAGCTGTGATGCGGAACATGTGTGCGCGAGAATGAAGAGAGCTCTCGGCGGGGAGAAGTGAGAGCGTTCCGTCGGTCCAGAGGGGCTCAGCGTCGGTGCGAAGAAACTCGCCGCCAACTTGGAGTTGGAACTCCTTTTTCCACTCTTTCTCCGGTCGACTGAGATCGCTCGGAATGAGGATGCCCGTCGCCGTAGGGACTGCAAAGCCGCTCCGCTGATGGGTGCTACTCCGAAAGCGCCCCGCCTCCCAGGTGAGAGTCACCTCGAGAGGAGAGAGACCATCATTTCGGCTCTGGGCGTTACCGGAATCCCCGAGAGGAATGCCCGGCATCCAGGTATCGAACTCATCCCTTTTTTCGGGGGCGAGCGTGAACCGGTGCATCGGCTCAACCGCACCACCTTGCTGTTGAGCAGGTGGTGTGGCGAAACCGAGACCTCCCTGGAGAATCTGCCGGAGCGAGCCGGTCTCGAGACTAATCCCGCGAGTGATTCCCGCCTCAAGCCGGAAGGGCGTCTCGGCGTAAAAAACAGTCCCCTCGCGAATAAGGGGAACATAGCGCTCGCGGATGACCACTCGGGTGAGAACACCAGAGCTATCCGCAGCCGGTGCAGTGTCGAGCACCACTCCAGCATCATCAAGTCCCTTCCACGAAACGCTCGAGCCGCGCCCAACAGGGGGCTTTACCGAGGAGATGAGTTCGTAGATCGCATCGCCCTTAGCCATCTGGACTGGCGCTTGCGCGAGTCCTTCGAAGTGATCCGTAAACGGACCGCTCCCCGGGATGACGGTGATGTAGTTCGGTCCAAAGACCGTTTCAACACCAGTGACACTCATACCGTCGACATCGAGGCCGACGATCCAGAACTGGCTTCCTTCCGAAGCGATGCGCCTCGGTCCGGTGATCCCAACAGTAACAGACACTCCCGAGAGATCCTCCAGGAGATCGACTGACCGGACATGGCCGGCCTCGACTCCGTTCAGATCAAGAGGGTCACCAACTTTGAGTCCGCGGCCCTCCGGGAAACGGATCTGAATCTCGAAGCCTTGCCTCGCTTGGCTCTGACGCCACAGTGTGAACGCGACAATCACGATCGCAACGAGGCAAAGTGCCATGAAGAGGCGTTGAACGGCGTTGTTCTTCTTGATCAAGGCGGTTGTCATGGTCACTACTCCCTCCAGAGGGTTTTCGGGTCAAACATGTATGAAGAGAGCAGGCTGAAGACCACGAGCGAGGCAAATGCCAGAAGCCCGGGTCCAACTGCTACGTGAACGAGGTCCCCGAGTTTGAGCACTGCCACGAGAATCGCGACGAGCACAATATCGAGGAAGCCGAATCGTCCGGTGAACTCAATCAGGTGCAGGAGCTTCGCTCGCTGATGTTGAGAGAGTTGTACGCGAAACTGGGGGAGCAACAGAACAAACATCCCGAGCAGCTTGCTCACCGGGAGCACCACTGAGCACGCAAGGATCACCAAGCCAACGACGAGCTGGCCGTGACTGAGGAGTGAAGTAACTGCCTCGATCAGGTTCGACTCGTGCTTGTGTCCGAGCTGCTCAATCGACATCATCGGGAGGAACATGGCGAGCGGATAAAACACGAGTGCTCCAGCTGCAAACACCAATGACCAACCGTTGTGTCGAATCCGGTGGATCCACGGATCGAGCCGAACTTCACACCGCGGGCAGCATGCATGGTGCCCAGCGGGCACCTCGGGGACATCGATCCCTTGCAGGTCGCAGTGCTTACACGTTGTGACCTCGGGGGGAGGTCCTTCACGAATTCCAATGACTTGGTCAGACACGTGACTCACTCCTTTCTTTTCGATCGAGTTTGGTCTCTCTGAAAAGCCCAAACTTCAAAAAACATTGAATAAAGAGGACACCAACTGCCCATATGGGGACAAGGAGAGCAACGCTCTCAGTCGAGAGAAAAAGAACAAAAAGGTAAAGATAACAAAGAGGTTAAAGGTTTGAGACCACCTAATCAAAAATACGTCAGGGAGTGAAAAGCAGACGAAAGGGCTTTCTGCTCCTACCGGAAGAGAGCAAAGGAAAGTGATTAACTTCAGTCAATTACCGAGCAAAAGAAATGATCAGGTCACTTGACCGACGGCGCTCCAAGCAAGGGCAGCAACGTGAACTTAAGACAGTGGGAGAGTTTTCAAGCTCGGACAGAAGTCCGGGGTATACCGATGAGGGCGGCACGTTCGATACGGGTTCTGAATCTCCCAGACGGTTTCGTGTTCAGGCGTCACTTCAAAAGTTCTACCCCGCGCATCCTCTGAAATCAGTGTGTTCCCATTCGGGAGTCGCTGAAGGGTGCCGGCGACATCACTATAGAATTTCTCGCCGACATCATACGTCCAAACAACTTCTTTAGTGACTGGATTGATCTCAAGAGCGTAAGAAGCCCCGTCTTCTCGTCCGTTGTCAAAAATAAGAACATTTCCGGCTCCGGGGAGATTCGGTGCAATCATATGGGCTTCATGTCCACCACTTAAGCCACCTTTGTAGTCTCCGTGGTACTCCCATACCGGATCGCCCGTCTCCCGATCTATTACGATTGCTTTACTCCACGTTCGCGGAAGGATCATCACGTTCCCCGGACGAAATCGAGGGTCTCCACTCTCGAACCACGGATTCTCTGGAATTATCGATGCAGTGTTTACATGCGTCCAGTCGTAGTCTTTGTTTCGTTTGACCATCGCCTTGGAAACCGGCGGGCAGTTCTCTGCGCCGCAAGAGTTGAGACGAAAATGCTCATGAGCGCGCCATTGCCATACGATCTCTCCAGCAGAATTTACCTCTCGAACTCCATCGCCACGGATCGTGTATTCGAGAAGATCTTTGTTTTCGACCTGACTCATTTTTGATTGAGGCACGATAGTTCGGTGCAAAAAGAGAGTATTGCCGTTTGAGAGTCTCTGCACATCGTGATGAGCAGGCCGGTTAGAGATGTATTCCCAAACGATCTCACCATCCCAAGAGTACTCTCGAACATGAGCACGGAGCTCGCGCCACGGCTCCCGCATGAGTCCCCACTTGCTCCCGTGGACCACGAGTAAGTTGCAGTTTGGAAGGAGTCTTGCTCGGGCTGCATCAAAATTCCATTTGTGTACGGTCTCACCCTTCATATTTACGAGATGTACCTCTTCATTTCCGGACTGGGGAACCACGGTGAATCCTGGAAAAGCACGTTGATCAAAGACGTTGAGACGCCGAACTGTCCCCTCGTAACTTGCACGGGTGTCTTCGACCGGATTGTCATTTGAAGGAAGAGAAGAAGGACCGGTTTCTTGGATCGACTGCGGTGCTTCGAGGAGAAACGCCGCGACGCACGCCAAACCGAGGAAAGCTCCGATTGTAATAATCTGTGAACGAGAAGCACGCTTCATGGGTCCAACATCGTACTGAAGCGGTCAGGTAAATCAACTTCGGGCATATGCATAGACAGTGCGCCAACAAAAAAAGGGGGGCCATAGATACCTGGTCCCCCCTCTCGAAAGACTGGTGGCTATCTTTCACTTTCGACCTAGCACGTTCAAGAGATTGCCCGTGCGTGAAGTCTTACAGAGCACTGGTTGCCACCGTCGATTTTGTGAGTCTCTTTAGCAGGAAGATCCTACGAAAGCGCCAACACAAATTCGACTCTTAACCGTACCAGGTCTATCGGAATAATCGTTCATGTTGGATCACCTCCTTTATTGAGAAGTGGCTCAAGCAATACTCAATTCTCGCCTCTCAGCCGCAGAACGTATCTTTGAAGCCCTTCTGAGTTTATACATCAAAGGACCGTCACTGGATCTTTCGCGTGTCCGAAGGTCGCTACTCGATTCTCAGATTTGACCCTATGCTTCTTTTGCAAAAGTATAGACCGAAACACGCGCGAGTCGCCACAGAAGTTTTATTTGTCCCCTCGTAAAAGTTGATTACTCAAGCGTTGTTGTTAGCATGAGGCCCTTATGGATCAGTTGCACCCCCAACCCCCTAGAGAGGATCAACAAGAGCTTACACGGACTTCCTTCCCCATGGGGTTTCGTTCGTTTGCCGCCCTTATTGCAGGTACGTGTACTCTGCTGGGGTGCGAGCAGGTACCCCGTTCGGAACGACTCAGAGATGAATCTGCAATCACTTTTTATGATCTCACCCCGCCTGAACTCTCCGAGAAAGCGCTTGTCCTCCCGTTTGTTGAAGAGTGGGGTGGTCGAATTGACAGGATATCCCCCTCGCTCCGTTCAGACAGAGATATCGTGCTCGCCGCCTCTCGCTCTTATCCGCAGGCTGCTCTCCACTTAGAGCCAAACGATCTCTCCGACCCTGAATTTCTTACCCTCCTGAAAGAAAACTCTCTGCCAGCGTACGCTCTCGCTCTTGGAACTCTTCCTGATGCAAGAGAGAGGATCTGTGCAGAGCTTGCAGTTGAAGCAGGTCTCTTTTACCACGTAGACCCAAAGTATCGAGATGATGAAGGCGTCGTAAGGCAAGTTGTTGCAACGAGTCCGTACCTCTTTTCGTTTGCTTCTGAGAGGCTCCGCTCGGATAAAGATTTTGTCCTAGCTGTGAGTAGAGAGCATGGGTCAGGTTTTGGCCTCATTCGCTACGCAACAGAAGAGCTTCGATCCGATTGCGATTTTGCGCTACAGTATCTTGCAATTTGTCCCTCAGATGTTGACGCCTTTCCCATCGAAGTTCGGGCTCAAGGAGCCATTATTGACTTTTGCCTTTTCGAAAGGAGAAATGCGGCTGGTCTTAAAGGTCTTTTAACCGATCCCGCTCTTCTTTCCCTCGCCATCTCCTCCGGTGCATCTGTCTACCCATATCTCTCGAAAGAGCAGCAAGGCACGCCCGAGACAGCGCTTGCCTGTCTTGAGTGGGATGGCATCTCAGCACGGTGCCTTCCACCAGAACTCCTCGCTGATAGCGATTTTCTCTCTGAACTCCTTCTCCGAAATGCATGTTCATATCCGACGATTCGAGACCACGTAGAAGCCCCAGCGCTTGAGAGGTTGGTGCCCATCGCGATGAAGAGCTATGACGCTTATCAAGAACTTGGGATTGACTTCGGTGTTCGTTTTGATCGTTCAAAAGAGATCATCCGAAACCGATATTCTGTCTCTGATGAGACACGCAAGGAGAAACTTCGAGAGATCTTCGGCGAGGAATACTTCGCTGGAGTGGAAAGCGATCCCCGCCCGATTTGTATCGTTCTTTATCCCGATTCCGATTTTAACGGGGCCTTCGGAATTCGAGACAACATCGATCGGCTTACGCGTTTCTATAAAGTGATCTATTACGATGTCGCTCATGAGGACCAGCTTGCAGAAGCGCTCGCTGAGGCTTCGCGAGGACAACCAGCCGAGCTTCTTGTCCTTGGTGGCCACGGAACGCCGACCTCTCTTCTCATGGGCCAAGCTGGAGGAGATTTTGGAGTCTTAAACGTAAACGACGAAAGCAGTTTTGGACTTATTTCTCTCGCTGTCGCAGAAGGTGGGACGATAGTGCTCGGGAGTTGCTCAACGGCAGGGATAGTATCAGAGGGTAAAAATCTCGCCGAAAGCATTCACCAATATGCGAGTCATACTCTGTTGTTTGCGCCACTTGACCCCACCAATTTTGAATTTGTGCTCTCCCGAGAAGGTGAGTTCATAGACCCAGGATATACGTCAACGAATTTCGTCTCGTATTCTCCTCGATAACTCTCTTGCTTATCGTTCTCTCTCCTTCGCGCCGATAAGAACTGGTTGAAAGAAGAC
>JAGRAO010000134.1 GCA_020434565.1 Bdellovibrionales bacterium | reverse complement strand
GTCGTCTCTCTGATTGGAAATCTGGGTGGAGCCATTGCATATGCTGCTCTGTGCATTGTGTTTCTCGCGCTTTCTCTTCGCCTTACCCTTGAACAGCTTGGGTTGGCAGTTCGGTATTCATTTTTAGCGAGCGTTCGAGCCTGCGTCGCGATTACTTATTTTTTTGTCGTAAAAAGTTCCCGCGCTTTGATGTTTGCGGTTGTCGGTGCTTGGAATGCTTTTTCGGAGCTCGCATTGGGGGTAGGGGCGTTTTTTCAGGCTCTCGTTCGGCGACATCCTTTGGAAGAATTGGAAGAGAGTGTAGAGACTCGCCCGCTCTCCTCGCGCAAACGGGGTGCGGATGCTGAAGCGCAGGCAGTTGTGGTGTCGGAAGAGGAGCCGCTCGTGGTTCGGGTTGAGCGAGCCCAAGAGGCCCGACGCCGAAAACGGCGTGGTGAAGATTCTCCCCGCCGAACGGTACACCCTGTTCACGAGAACAATCCAAAGTTTGAAGAGTATCAGTCTCCGAGTTCTGACCTGCTCGAAAAGGGGATCACGGAATTTGCAGTGGATGAAGAGGAGCTCAAGAGGAAGAGTAGCCTCATCACGGCGAAGCTCGCGGATTTTAATGTCAAGGGAAGGGTTACTCATGTTCACCCCGGGCCGGTCATTACGATGTTTGAGTTTGCACCTGCTCCGGGAGTTAAGGTGAACAGAATCTCTGCGCTTCAGGATGACCTCGCAATGAGTCTTCGAGCAAATTCGATTCGAATCATCGCTCCAATTCCTGGTCGGGGTACGGTTGGTATAGAAGTTCCAAATAGTGATCACGAAGTTGTTCGACTTCGGGATCTCCTTGAGAGCAATGAGGTCCTTGAAGCTGAGTCTCTGCTCTCTATCCCGCTTGGGAAGAGTATCTTTGGGCGCCCGGTCGTTGAAGATATCAGCACCATGCCTCATCTGCTGATGGCAGGGGCTACCGGTACAGGAAAGAGCGTCTGTATTAACGCTATTCTCCTCAGTCTCCTTTATCGAGCCCACCCGTCAGAGTTAGGGCTCATTTTGATTGATCCCAAAATCCTCGAGTTGAGTATTTATGAAGGGATTCCCCACTTGCGTGTGCCTGTTGTGACCGAACCCCGGCGTGCTCGAGCGGTTCTTCAGTGGGCCGTTCATGAGATGGATCGACGCTATCGGCTCATGCAGAAGCACGGTGTGAGGAGTATCGATTCGTATAACGCGCTTGCCGCTGGAGAGATTCCTTCTGAGGATGCAGCTGACGGGGAGAACGAGATCTCTGAAAATCAACCTGCCTCAGGGTCTACAGAACAGGCGTCTCCAGAGAACGGAGCTGAGGTCGATGGGACACAGCTTGAATTCACGGAGTTTCTCGAACCACTTCCGAAAATTGTGATTGTGATTGATGAACTTGCAGACCTTATTCTCACTGCTGGAAAGCAGCTTGAGGAACTCATCACTCGGCTCGCTCAGAAGGCGCGAGCCGCTGGGATTCATCTCATTCTTGCGACACAAAGACCATCCGTAGACGTCATTACGGGACTGATTAAAGCGAATTTTCCAGCTCGAATCTCTTTCAGAGTGAGTAGCCGTATTGATTCACGAACGATTCTTGATGCCGGAGGGGCTGAGCGCCTCCTTGGAAGGGGAGATATGCTCTTTTTGAAGCCTGGCGCTGCACGATTAACTCGTATACATGGTTCATTTGTCACAGATGACGAGGTCAGGCGTGTAACCGATTTCCTGCGGACGTCTTCGTCACCCGTATATGATCAACGAATTATTGAGATGTGCGAACGAGTAGAGGAGGAGGAGAATCAAAGCTCTTCAGGAATTGATGGCGGGGGAGATGGGTACGATGCCCTCTATGATGAAGCGCTGGAACTCGTGCTTCAAAAAGGTCAGGCCTCTACGAGTATGGTTCAACGGGCCTTTCGTATCGGATACAATCGCGCTGCGAGAATTATTGATATGATGGAACGAGATGGTGTTGTTGGGCCCATGGACGGCGCAAAGCCGAGAAAGGTTATTCTTGAAAGCGGGATCTCTGACTGAGACCCTTCTCTTTATGCGCTTTTTTCTGAAACGTGAGAGAGTACATGCTGGTTCAGCTTTTCTCTTCCCTGAGGTGCAAATGAAAACAACTCTTTGTCTCGTTCTTTTGTGTGCTCTTGCTCCATTTCAAGACGCGTTTGGAGCGGTATGCGACAACGCGGAGAGACCGCTTGAACCATCGCGTGCGACTTCACTGCTTGCAGCCGTGCAAGAGCAGTACTCGAAAACTGACTCGTTCACAGCAAAATTTACTCAGAGTTCGTTTTTAGAATCACTTTCTGTCTCTGAAACGAGTGAGGGAATGGTCTCGTATCTTCGTCCCGGAAAGATGCGTTGGGAGTACGTGTCCCCTGAAAAGCAGATCTTCGTGTTTCGGGAGAGTACCTACTGGTTTTATCAGCCCCTCGATAATCAGGTTGTTATCGACAACGCTGGGGAGCTTTTTCTGACCGATCTCCCGCTGTCGTTTCTCTTGGGAGTCGGAAGCCTTTCGGAGTCGTTTTCTGTGTCACGAGGATGCGTACTTGGAGAGGATGTGGCACTTGAGCTCGAAGGGAAGGCCGGGGCCTTACATGAGAACCTCAAACGATTTGTCCTTCACGTGACCGAGAAAACGAACTTCCCATCCGGGGCTGATGTGGTCGATGTGAGCGGAAATAAGACTTCGATTCGATTATCTGATATAGATCGGGATGTCAGTTTCACTGACGACCCGTTCGAGATCGCCTTTCCGAGTGGGGTCGATATCCAGGATCGACGAAAGGGGTAATCTTTCATCGAGGAATATTGCTCACAAGATCCTGAAAAGAGGCAGCTTACTCATGAGCAATGCAGGTTCGGCTTCCAGTGTAGGGAGAGACCTCCATTGGCCTTCAACGCTTGCGCGGCCGGTCTCGTAGCGGTTTGTTTGCGGAATCGGGCGGGCGTTTGTTTCTCCCGCGAAAGTGAAGGTCCACGCTTTTTCATTGACAAGGATTATATCATGTCACGGCTTACGATTGTCGGGCAGCATGAGAAACAAACCAAGGGGAAACCGCTCTCAGCGAAGTCTTTCAAGGGAAGTGCTGCGGTGATCACTCTTGGGTGTGCGAAAAATCAGGTCGACTCCGAGGTAATGCAGGGAGTCCTCGCAACCCACGGCTATCGCCTCGTTGGGGATGTCGAAAATGCTGACGTTGCCATAGTAAACACTTGCGGCTTCCTCGAAAGTTCGACCAAAGAGAGTTTGGACTGCATTCTCGACGTCGCGGAACTCAAAGAAAGTGGGCGGCTCAAGCGACTCATCGTTTCCGGGTGTCTTGTCGATCGCTATCGAGGAGATCTGCAAGAGGAGCTTCCTGAAGTTGACGCTTTTGTCTCATCCCATGATCTTTTGCGGATTGAAGAAGCTGTGAGAGGTGCGTTTGTTCAAACGCTTGAGGATGCTGAAAGGCCGTATTTTCTCTATGACGAGAGTGCTCCTCGAGTTCTCTCGGGTTCTACACTCTCGGCGTACGTCAAGATCTCGGAGGGATGCGATCGACCGTGTAGTTTCTGCATTATTCCGAAGATTCGGGGTGCGTTTCGCAGTCGGTCGATCGGATCCGTGTGCGAAGAGGTCCGTGAGCTCGGCGCAGTTGGGGTCCGGGAGGTGAACCTCGTTGGTCAGGATCTGACAGCTTTTGATGACCAAGGGCGATCGAAAAACGCTCTCCCCATGCTGCTTGAAGCTCTCAATAATGATGGTGCTGTAGACTGGATTCGGCTGTTGTATGCGTATCCTCTTGGTATCAGTCCGGAGCTTCTCAATTCGATTGTCGATTTGCCGAGAATCTGCACCTATCTCGATTTACCCCTCCAGCATGTGAGCACCGAGATTTTGCGAGCAATGAAACGTCCAATGGGAAAGTATGCAACGAGGGAACTCGTTGAGCGCATTGCGACCCTCGCACCGACGATCGCCCTAAGGACAACTTTTATTGTTGGATTTCCTGGCGAGACTGAAAGAGAAATTCAGGAACTTGAGACTTTTGTCGCGCAAGGTTTCTTCTCAAGTGTCGGAGTATTTTGCTATTCGCCCGAGCCAGGTACTCCAGCAGCTACGCTTGAAGGCCAAATTGATCCAGAGGTTCAGAATGAGCGGCGAAGTAGAATCCTTCGCGTGCAACAAGAAGTCGTTCAACATCGGATGTCACGCCTGATAGGAAGTACTCTCTCGGTGCTTGTCGAAGGGCCTTCGCCGGAGTCCGACCTCTTCTTGCAGGGGAGAGCTGAGTTTCAGGCGCCAGATGTTGATGGTGTCGTGCTCATTAACGACCTTCCTTCGGAGCTCACTCGAGACGCCGCCGTGGGGCAAATTGTGAACGCGGAAGTCTCTGAAATTGCTGGATATGACCTCGTCGCTGGGGTCGCAGAATGTGGAGCTTGTGCGTAACTCTCTGAATTTACAGGATGATTGTCAAAAGAAAAGTGAGCGTAGCCAGGGCGAATCTGATATAGTCTCGATAGCCAAGTTTTCTGCTGTTCGCGGAATTGGCTTTTTTGCTCATCTTTTATTGCCCATGCTGAGGTCTTCTTCATGGGAATAGGTTTATTTTTGGCTTGGGTGTCCGTAATCAGCCCCCTTTCTCGATGTAATGATTGAGCGAGGATTAGGATGTTGAGCGGCCAGACCAAGAAGCTCGCTTTGACGAAAGAAAGATGAGCTGTTGAACCGTCGGTAATTACTTCCCGCGGTAGATGTATTCTTTCGATAAGAGATTGGCTCGGTAAACAGATTGACTAGGTAATAGGTAGAGTAGTTCATGGTTCGAAGAACACCCCAGCGAAGTCGAAATTGTGGAACTCAACGTCGAAGTGCAGCAGTCAATGTGGTGCGCCTGCGAGATCAGGTGAAGGCCGCCAGCAATATCTACTACATGCTGAGAGCAGAACTTGAAGAAGAGTCCTCCGAGTATTTTGGAGTTGAGGGAGATCACGTTATAACCGCTGATTTTGGAAAAAATGCATCTTCGGATCGTCCGATGAAACCCCGCCAGATCATAGGGATTCTCGGTTCTGACGCGGTGCACTAGCAACTAGTATCTTCCCTCTTAGAGTTTCGTCGCCATCGTGAGAATTTCGCCCTCGGGAGAATAGAGTGCGGCTCCGGTTTTAGGTGGGAGAACTTTTTGTCTCCGCACCCGAATTTCCCTCACATTTCTCCTTCTTGTTACGAGGGTACTTCTCGAGAGCGTTCCTCGTCGCCTCGCTCGAACTTCAACTATTCTTCATATTTCACGAAAGCAAATCATTGTAGAGGGGCGCTTCCTCGGAGATTGTGTCGAGTTCCCGATGGCCCTCTGTGGCTCCGATCGGGCTGGGCACACCTTCAGGTGTCACTTTTTCGTGCGTTTTTTGAGAGGGGTACGTTTGCTCCCTTTTTGGTTTCTTGAAAGTTTTCTAGACTATGAAAGAGCCATTGGTTTGGTACTTGGCTCCCGATTAATTCGTTAGTTGAGCAAAGGGCGATACATATCGTGAAAACAAATAGCTATATCCGTGCTTTAAATGAGATCGGCCAGTCGGTCTGGTATGACAACCTGTCAAAGGATGTGTTGGTTTCCGGGAAGCTCGAGAGTTATATCGAAGCGGGGGTATCCGGACTCACTTCAAATCCCACGATTTTTAAAAAGGCGATAGCCGACACCTCTCTTTATGATGGAGATATCTCTACAATCGCTCGAAGGATTAACTCTGCGGAATCCGTCTGCGATGAACTTATGAGAGCCGATGTGGCTCAAGCCGCCGATCTCTTGCGAGATACCTATGAGAGAACTCATGGGCTAGATGGTTTTGCTTCTATCGAGGTATCGCCACTCTTGGCGAACGACACCGCGAAAACGGTAGACGAAGCGAAGCGAATTTGGAACTTGCTCAGTCGTCCCAATATTATGATTAAGATTCCGGCCACCGAAGCTGGTATTCCGGCGATCGCTGAGTGCCTCGAGGCCGGAATCAATGTAAACGTGACTCTTATTTTCTCCGTCGAGTTTTACGACCGGGTGATTGGTGCGTATCAAGAAGCCATTCGAAAACGAATTTTGAAGAAGGGTGACGTGAAGAAAGTGGCTTCCGTCGCGAGCTTTTTTGTCTCTCGTGTCGATGTGATTGTCGAGAAGGCCATCTCAGATCTCGTTGCCCGAGGAGCGCTTGCGAAAGACAAAGCCGATGTTTTTACTGCTCAGATTGGAATTGCTAATTCAAAAATGGCATACGATCTGTTTTTAAAACGCTTCGGCCAATCGTTCGCCGATGCTCGACAACACGGTGCGCAAGTTCAACGACCATTGTGGGCGAGTACGGGGGTGAAATCGCCTTCTCTGAAAGAGGTCTATTACGTTGAAGCTCTTGCGGGAAACCAGACTGTAAATACGATGCCTCCGAGCACCCTTGATGCTTTGCTTCGGGATGCGGTTATAAACGACGCGCTGGAGGGTAGTGGCGATGCCGAAAAACTTCTCTCCGATCTTGCAGGGTGTGGAATTGACCTTGAAGGTCTTCTCACTCAGCTTCAGTTGGAAGGGGTGCAATCGTTTGAGCAGTCGTATCGAGACCTTCTTGCCGCCGTTCAAAACAAAATGGACGGTCTGAATACAAAGTAATACGTGAGCTACTCCTGAAGTTCGTATGGTTTTCGGCGAAAAAACGTGCTGAACTACAGGAACCGTTCGGCTCTCCCGAATGGTGCTCCTGAGAAGGTACGAAGCCGTGATGACTCAGCGTTACTCCTCGTGAGGACTGAGTTCCCTGAACGGTGGAGTTTGTTGAGGGCTGCTGGGAAGAGAAGAGACAACCAACAGGGATGCGTACAATGGAAAATCCTTTTGCTGAAGGAGAGAATCGGATTCTTCGGCCTCCTTCGACGGCGATCGTTATTTTTGGAGCTACAGGAGATCTCGCCCGACGGAAGCTTCTTCCCGCGCTCTACCATCTCTATCGAGACGGATTCCTTCCGCAGAAATTTGTGATCATTGGGGCAGCTCGCCGTCCTATTGATGATTCCCAGTTCGTCGATTTTGTAGCTGAAGGTGCGCGAGAGTTTGCGAACATAGACGTCTCTTCATCGCAATGGAAAGAATTCGCCGCAAGACTTCATTTTGAATCGGTTGATGGCACCGATCAGGATGGTTTTGCCCGATTGCGGAAGAGGCTTGAGACGTTCAATGCTCGTGATAACGAACAGTATCAGCTCCTCTACTATTTGGCGACTTCTCCGAAGTTTTTTGCGGATATAGCAGCTCATCTTGATGAAGCAAATCTTATCTACCGTTCGTCGGACGAACTCAACAGAAGTGTTATCGTGGTCGAGAAACCCTTCGGCGATGACTACGAATCGGCACGGGAGCTCAATCGACGGTTGCTCGAGCATTTTGAGGAACGTCAGATCTTCCGAATTGATCATTATCTCGGGAAAGAGACGGTACAAAATATCCTTGTCTTTCGTTTCGCAAATGGGATCTTTGAGCCTCTTTGGACGAGAGAATATGTGGATCATATTCAGATTTCGGTAAGTGAAGATATCGGGGTGGGATCGCGTGCTGCCTACTTTGATAGCAGTGGTATCTTGAAGGACATCATACAGAATCATCTTCTCCAGATGCTCTCGCTTCTCTGTATTGAGCCGCCTATTTCATTGAGCGATCCGGACAGTATTCGGGATGAAAAAGTAAAAGTTCTTCGTTCTATTCGCCCTTTTTCCTCAGAGTCAGTCATGAGCGATTGTGTCCGCGCGCAGTACGATTCCGGCTTTATCAAGGGCAAATCCGTCGTTGGATATCACGAAGAGTCGGGCGTTCGAGAGGGGTCACGGACTGAAACGTATGCCGCTCTTCGACTTGAGATTGACAATTGGCGATGGTCTGGTGTTCCGATTTACGTGCGAGCCGGAAAGCGACTCCCGAAGAGAATTACGGAGCTTTCGATATCTTTCAAGCGAGCACCTCAATCGCTCTTTCGAGGGCGTCAAATTGTCGAACTCGATCAAAACATGCTCGCGATTCAAGTCCAACCTCGTGAGGGTATCACGCTCCGGATGAATTCGAAGCCGCCAGGGCCTCGAATGAGAGTTGGCTCGGTTGAGATGGATTTTAGCTATAAGGGTTCGTTTGGCATGCGCTCTGCGGATGCCTATGAAAGGCTCCTCTTAGACGCGATGAAGGGAGATCCCACACTTTTTACGAGGAAAGATGAGATAGAAGAAGCGTGGAAGCTTCTTAAACCAGTGTACGAAGGGTGGCAGACGAGTGACTATCCCGTATACCAGTATGCCGCTGGAACGTGGGGGCCAACTGCGGCGGATGAACTTCTCGAAAGGTCCGGTCATCGGTGGCGAGTTCTTTAGGGCGTGAGTCGAGAGAGGGCTACATGAGTTCCGGAGGGACAAAGGAGTTTCAGTCAGTTCCAAGCAGTGATGCGGGGGCTACCCTTGCTCGTGCGTTTGAGGAATTGAGCTCTGAAAATGAAGATCTTGTTCGGGTTCGATCCGCGACGAACCTGCTCGTCTATGATGGTGAGCATGAGCAAGATATTGATCAATTTGTCTCTGTTCTCTCTGAAGTGCGTCCGGGGCGATTTTTTCGAGTTGGGGTGAGTGAAGACTTTCGCGGCAAGCTCGATGACGTAAAGGTGTCTGTTCGATGTGAAAGGAGTGATACTGGAGAGGTATATTGTGTCGAGTTTATCGAGATGCAGCTCTCTCCGTTGGAATTTAAGAAGTTTGAAAGTATTCTTTCGGCCTTTCGTTACCCTGGAGTTCCGCTTCATGCGGTAGTGCGGCTGCATCGAAGACACGAGAAGCTCACGAGCCGCGTGATTGAAATTGCCGATAGGGCCTTCGTCTCTTCTGAGCGTCTTTCAGACTCAGTGCTTCATACCTTAATTGGCTCGGATCTCGAAAGTGCATTTGGTTCCTCTTCCAGAAGAAGCGGTGAAGGATCGAACACGGTTGATCTGAATTGGCTCGCGCTTTCCACATGGCGGCAAGAGATACGAAATGCTTTTTCAACTCCTATCCCGTGCTCGCTTCTCGGAAATATGAGTCTGATTTCCCTCGAAGTTCCCTTTAATGAAAAGGGCGCGCCCTCGTGGTCCACGTATCTCTTGTGTGGCTGGCTTATGAATCGTCTCGGATTGGCGGTTACTGCGAGTTCTTCCCACGGTTTCGAATGTCACAACGAACAGACCAAAGGGTTAGTAGAATTGCGTTTGATGCCGGGAGCCGAGGGCGCTCTCCCTACCAAAGTGACTTTTGCTGACTCCGAGGCGTCTGGGGTTCGGGTAACCGTGCGTACAGCAGTACCATCTCTCGTTGAGGGGCTGATGCAGTTTGAAACGGTCGTTGAAAGAGGGGAGGAGGCCTTTCGTCGGAGTTCTTCGGAAAAATACGATGGCGATGTTGGGTGCCTCGAGCGATATTACAAGATTGGGGAGTCCACTGAAAATTATTTGTCGAGTTTGAAGGAGGCCCTCAGTCTTCGCGGTCTCGAGGCTGGCTTTCGTGGGGTGTGAGACCTCATGTCCGGCTCGGGGATGCGATCTTCGAAGAATATTCATTTAGAGGACTCTCGAACGAGGCTTTGGCCCTGTACCGGGGAAGGGATAAGAGAGAACGAATTAGAGCTGGTGAGTTACGTGTCAGAGAGCGCTTGGAAAATCGAGGTGGTGCCAGACAAGAGCTTCGCAAGTTCAGTCTGTGATGAGATCGTCTTTTCTCTCAATGAATTTCTTGAGGACGGGGAGTCGTGCTCTATGGGCCTGGCTGGAGGTTCTACTCCCGGAGTTGTCTACCGGTCGCTGAGTCGCCCCCCTTATACAGAGCAAGTGCCGTGGGACCGTATGCGACTCTTTCTTGGTGATGAGCGGTTTGTTCCTGAAGAAAATGATCAGAGTAACTATCGAATGATTCGAGAGACGATGTTGAACTCGCTCGCACATACTGGAGTTGAGGTTCATTCTCTTGATACATCCCTCACGACTCCAGAGGAGAGCGCCGCGAAGTACGATTCGCTTCTTCGTTCCTTTGGATTTTCTCTCCAGCGCGGGCTTCAACTCGTTCTTCTCGGGCTCGGAGAGGATGGGCATACTGCCTCTCTCTTTCCTGGTGGTACTCTTCAGACCGATCAGACCCGACTTGTGGGGGCTTCTCGTAATCCGAGCGATCACACTGAACGAATCTCGTTGAGCGGTCCGTTTCTTCAAGCGTCA
>JAGRAO010000133.1 GCA_020434565.1 Bdellovibrionales bacterium | reverse complement strand
TTCGCGCTCAATACGGAGTCGTCATGGGGGCAGAATAGGACCCTCTTACGTGGCGATTCCAAACATTTGCGCAACCCACGGAACAAGTTTTCCCGCTGCTACTCCAACACCGACTCCTCCAGCGCTGAACGCAAGTAGCCGCCCAACCGCTGGAAGAATAGCTTCTTCACTCGCAATCTTTTGAATGGCCGCTGTCGCGGAAAGTACAACTGCAGACCACGCAAGAGAAAGACCGATGGTAGCGATCTCAGACGACGCACCAATGACAATCGGCACAAACGTAAGCGGAACAACGGCCTTGCCGACTAAGGTTTTGGCGATCTTCGCGGCCTGGTTCTTCGTCGTAGCACCTGCCTGTGACTGCTCGGCCTGACTCGTTGCCACGGCATCAGCGGCGCCATCGCCAAAAGCCGCTAAAGCAATTGCGACGAGAATTGCACCATCAGAGGCACCTGCGGCGCTAAATCCGGCCAAAAAATTAAGCGGGGTGAGGGTTCCTCCTACCACACCGATAACATAATCCTCGAATCGCTCATGAAACTTCCAAACGGCGAGCTGAAAATTTGAAATGCCCCTTTCCTTTCGCATCTCGTAGTACGTTTTGTTCACCTCTGTTTGTCGATTCAGTCCGAGCGCCTTTACAAAGCGTTCCATACTCTCAGCGGTGTCAGCTTTGACATCGAAAAACTCGCCAAGGTGCTCAACTCTATCGTGATGTATCAAGCAGTTTGGTTCATTCTTTGATTTATGGGTGACACGCTCTTTCTTGATCACTGCCAAGAGCGTGCCGTGCTTTCGAATATCCCCTAGCAGCTCATCAGTAGGAGCCATTATATCAATCGTTTCGGAGTAAATTGTTCTCCCATCACCGTGGCGTTTCACCGTAACGAAGGGCTTCGGTGCACCTTCGTCTCGAATTCGGTATATTCCTGGCTCGATTGCATGCCCTTCTGGCACTTCATAAAGCTCATCTCGATGCCTCGTCTTTGAAAGCGGTGCGATTACTTTAGAGTCTGAAAGTCGCTGCAGATCGAGCTGACCAACATCACGGTGTCGAAGCTCAAGAAACTCGTCTCTATATCCCCTTGATGGAGCTCGAAGATCGGCAAGGGAGGCTCCCGCCACCCTCGTCGCTTCCGTATTCCGTCCGTCAGGGGACTCTGCTGGCGGTTCCGCAACAGCGTCCACTCGTTGATGATCAGCATCTGGAGAAGGCACAACAGCTATCCTAGAAGAGTTTCGTATGAGAGAAAGTATTGGATTCTAAGAACTTAGGCAAAAAAACGTTACCTCCTCGACATCTCTCGTTCGTTAAGGAAAGGTCTCACATTAGAATTTTTCTAAAGGCCGTAAGGAGGTAGCTGTGGATCACCGAATTGAACCTGGAAAAGATGTTGCACCGATACCCTTGGCAGATCCAAGTGAGCCGCTTGCAGCAGAGGGCTTTCGACCCGGACTTCGAGATGAGCATGTCATCCAGTCAACAGGAGAGAGTGAGCCGTTTGCCTTGGTTGAGGAAGGACAGCAAGTCACCCCTGCTTCAGAGCAAGAAGTTGTTCAGTACATCCGATCGTGTGAAGCCTCTTCTCCTGAGAATCTGCCGCAACTTGCTCGTGACGGACTAGCACTGCTTCATCGAGTCGACTACACCGTGTCCCAGGAGTTACAGGGGCCCTACGGTCGAGCACGGAGGAGTTACGAGGCCCTCAAGCACACTATTAAGCAGCTCAAAGAGTCCGTTGAAAAGCCCGCGCCTGTTTTGGATGTCGCTATCAAACTTCTCCGAGAGTACAAAGAGCGATCGGTCTTTAAAGATCGCCTTGCAACTGATTCAGCATTTTTTGATGCGGTTCGTTTGGGAGTCATCCTGGGCAGTGGAGCTGGAAGACGCGATGAGGACATCTCTGTTGGTGGCGGGCTTAACGACGACAAGCGAAAAGCAGCTCTTGAGCGTCCGACAAAGGAAAAACCAAAGCGACTCACCATGGAGGAAAAAGCTGCCCTTCGAGAAGAGAAGAGGGCCAGACTCAGAGCAGGTGCTCAACCACAGCCAGACCAAGCCGAGGCTGCTGAACCAGAAGAAGAAGCAACAGATGATGGCACGGCTGAACAGGAGCTTTTGCAAGCCGAGACAACCCAGGCAAGAGCTCACTTGGAGAGAGCGAAGGAGCTTCAACAGTATTTCAAGGCTCCACTCGCCGTGCTCACCCAGCCTTATCAAGAGCTGAAGCAAAAGAATCCCGACCTTTTCCAGCAAAAGATGTACGATCTCGCTGCTTCGCTCGCAGATTGGCTCAGAGCTGAGGCTGATATGGGGGGAAAGCCTACTTTTGACCCAGAGACAGTTCGCGAGAGAGCAATATCTAAAAAGGACGCTCTTTCAAAATTTGAAACGTTACAAGGTTCTCTCAGAGAATCGGTAAAGACGGTCGCCAAAGCGCTCGCAGCGCAAGGAGATCTTCGGACTCTCGTCCCAGAACTGGGCTATGAGCTGCAGCAACTCACCAAAGAGGTACCACAGGGGATTCACTCGATTGAGTCGAGTATCTCAGATGAACGGGTCGCCCAGGCTCGAAGAGAACAACACGATGCCGAAGCCGCAAGGAAGGCCGAACGGAACACGTGGAGCCGAGACCGATGGGCAAGAGATGGCGAGGACAGAAAAGTCGGAGGGGTCTAGGTTACGAGGAAAAAGAGCTTCGCTGGACGCCAAACCAGGTTCGTGCTGCTGCTCTTGCTCCGAGTTGATTCTCGCTTTCTTAGCTCAATGGTCTGTTTCGCCAGCCCTGCTCTGGAGACCTGGAGCAGGAAAAGGACGAAGAGCAGAATCAGGAGATTTCGATTGAGAGTTCCGATCCACAGTTCTTTGTGAGGAGTTTGTTACAGGAGATCGAGATTTTTTTCGGAGCGATCCGAAACGTGCTTCACTCCACCTCTGGCTCGAGACGGTAGATCGCCCCATCCCCGTACGAGAGCACATAGAGCTCGCCGTCACTATCCACCCCAAACGCTGAGATGAGGAGATCTGTCTCGAGAACATCAACCTTTATTGGGGATGAATCACTAACGGGAAAGGACCATATCGAGCCTCCAGCAGAATCCGGTCCGAGAAAATCGCCAAAGAGATAGTGCCCCTCAAGTTCAGGGATAGCTGCTCCTCGATAGACATATCCGCCTGTAATACTCACACCATCTGTGCGAGGGTAGTCGAGAACCGGGTCAATCAACCCTGTTCGGTCGCAATCGCTCTCTGGATCAAAACACCGAAATCCTTCGGTAGTATTCCAGCCGTAGTTTCCGCCAATCGTGATCTGATCGACTTCTTCTCGTGTGCTCTGACCCACATCGCCCGCCCACAGATCTCCGGTCGCCGAGTCAAACGAAAACTTCCAAACGTTTCGAAGACCGTATGCAAAGATCTCTTCTTTAAACCCATCGCCATTTCCAAAAAACGGATTGTCCTCCGGAATCGCATAGTTCGTCGAACCAGAGGTCTCATCAACATCGATTCGAAGGATCTTGCCCAGGAGAACCTCTCTATTCTGCCCGTTTTCAAGCGGGTCTCCACCTGATCCTCCATCTCCAAGACTGATATAGAGGTATCCATCGGGCCCGAACTCGATTTCTCCCCCATTGTGATTCGAAAAGGGTTGCTCAACCCGTAAAATCTCTACCCCACTCTCAACGAGAGCAGCGTCTGGATCGGACGGGTCGGTTTCATACCGTTCAATCACAGTGTCTCCATCGGTCTTATCAGAGTAGTGAACGAAAAACTGCCGATTCGTCGAATACTGGGGATGAAACGCGATCGAAAGAAGGCCCCGTTCTCCACTCGCCGAGGTTTTATCAGTCAGATCAAAAAATACTTTTTTGGTGGTTGCCGCAGGAGAATCAATCACCGAGACAATCCCTCCTTGCTCGACCACAAAGATCCGTCCATCCGGAAGGCTCTTCAACGCTACTGGTTTTGAGAAACTCAATTCCGAAAAGATCCGTGTCAGTTTCAAGGCTGGCGAACTCTCGACGAGGTTTTCACTCATTCGATTCAAGAGTGCCGCAAAACCCTTTAGGCGCTTCCCCTTGGCTCCTCGAAAGCGAGCCCGAACGACGGACGAAGAGGTGTCTGTCGAACCGCACCGTTCGATCACGCGGAAAAAGAGTCGAATTTTCTTGTCACTCCCCCTCAGTTGAGGGACTCCGACTGCTTCGGCACCTTGGGGCATCTCACTGCTGAGGAGAATTCCACTACTCCGCCGAAATCGCTTTCTGGATTTCGCCCCAAACAGGAGGTAAGAGCAATTCTCAACGTTGCTCCTGACAAACTGAACCGTTCCCCGAGAAGAGGTAACAGTCAGTGAGGGCTCGGCAGCCGCTGGAGCGACCACCCAGAGCAGGAGACAGCAAAAGAGAACAGATTTTTTCAACGCCATCGTCGGTATCCGTGGAATCAGTGCTGCATTTCGATATGGGACTATAGGCGAAGCAACTCGAAAAGTCCGCATCTTGAAATTGTGGTGAAGTATCCTTCGGTATAACGATGGGCACCAGTCGCAAAAGTCGGGAAAAATCGATTAGCCGAGGATATTCTTAGGTTTCCCATACTGATCAAATCGATCAATGGCTGAGGAGAGTCGGTCGTAGAGCCCCTGAGGAATTCGCCCCTCAAAAAGCTCCAACAACTGATGAAACTTTTCCGAATTAGCACCCCAACCCCGTTTCAGAATCGAATCTACGGCATACCCCATCTTGAGAAACGGAATGAGGTCTTCAATATTCGAAATCTTATCAGCTGCCGAGATTGCAAGCGCTTCCACCGGCGCATCTCTCAGACGCTCAAAATACCTTTCGTTTCTCTTCTCCCACGAGAGCGATTTATCCTGTTGCGTAACCCAATCAACAAGCTCTGCGATCTCAGGACTAAATCTCTCGGCAATAATCTCTTTGGAGTACTTCTCTGGTACATCCTCGATATGATCATGCAGATACCCAGCCGCAATCACCGTCGGGGGAAACCCATATTCAGCAAGGAGTGTGGCTACGGTTTGGAGGTGACTAAAATACCATTCGCTTCCGTAATTTGAGCCCTTTGGTACTTTGCGGCCCTTATCGGCAAATTCCTCTTTCGCGCACTCGCGCGCTTTATGTACAAGCGGATGATCCATATTCAAATAACGCTCTGGTGGAGGACTGAGTAAGCTTTCAAAAACGAGTTTACTCTCAGTCCGTCTTTCTCCTTCCAGCCGTCGGAGTATCACCCAATCATCAAGCCTCGGGCCTATTGCAACTTCAAAATCGACCTTTTCGCCGCGATGCTCAAGGGTATAATAGCCTGAGTGTACACCATCTCTGTCTGTCTTTGCTGAGGTTTTTGATGCGTTGCTCACCGCACACGAGATTCCACGATTGAGTTGAGTCGCAAATTGGAGCCTCTGTCCATCTCGAACAATTGAGACACTCGCAGTCATCCCATCCATCCGTTTCTGCACGGGGGCATAGACTTCGATAGTGGATGCTCCAAAATCAAGGGCCGCTCTGATCAAGGACTCAGTCCCCTCCCGCCACTCTCTTCCGGCCCGCTCAAGAGTCGCAATCATGGCTTCAGTGGCGTCGTTCTCTTCCTGTACGTATCGGTCGGTGGCGCTTCGTCGTCGTTGAGTTTGCTGCTGTGGTTCCATGTATTCGCTCCTTAAATTTACTGGTGAAAATTCTCAGCCCAACCGGTCTGAGGAACGCTGCGGCAGCGAATGAGTTTTCGCCGAGCTTCAATCTCGACTGGTGTAGAACCACTTTGTGCCATCCGTGAGTGAGGTGAGCCGTTCCAGTGGATTAAGGTATCTCCAGCTTTGAGAGGGACAATAAAATGATTCGCTGGGTGGGTGATCAATTCTTCAAGGAGACAGAGCGCTCGAGTTTGCTCAAAATCAACGGTGTACTCTTTGCGATAGCGCAGGAAAGGCAGGCCGTTCACATTTTGGAGGAGTCGGAACGGAAGGACTTGCTCGCCGAGCCGACGTGAAGTACGGAGCTGATATTCCCTATTTTCCCACTCCTCGATAAGCGCCTGTGGGGCGAACTCCAAAATCCTTTCAAGGTTTACGACTGTCGTTTCAGCGCCTCCCCCTGGGTGTGGACGGATACATGTAAAAAAGCACACCTGAGGAGGAACGGGTTCGAAGAATCCTGCACAGTGTGGTGGAGCCGGGAGATCATTCTCTGAGTGACTGTACTCAGTCGCTGTACCCTTTGCGATCACTTCGGTAACAGCCAAGTTACCAACTGAATACGGAGGCACGAAATTCTCCGGTTGAAGACTGAGTGCCAGTCCGACAAGGAGTGTGCGAGCGAACTCGTCATCTCGCTCAAATCCAATTCCACTCTCGAGAACTATCGGCTTGAGTGAGACAGGTGAAGGGAGTGTTGCAATCCAATCCGCCCAGTTCTTGTTCCCGAAAAGGAGTGCTTTGAGTTCAGATTGAACAGAAACTTTTGTCAGGTCCGAATCGAGCTGTGAGACGGCCTCTCGAAGAGAAGGCAGCACTTCAATCACCTCTCGCGGAGGCGTTACTCGATTCGGTTGGCATGAAACTGAAGGAGCAGTCAAAGCTGGGGGGGAGACGAGTCGTTGTTGGAACATATACCGCCTTGTGAAGAATTTTTCCTTCACAATCGATACTTACGGATTTTATAAAAATAAGATAAAAGACATTAGATTTAACCAAAAAGGGAAGCTATATTGGCGAATATGAAAATATCAACCGCCGAAGGTCGGATCTTAAGTGCGTATCAATTTCAGGCCGATACCCCGGTGGTTCACATAGCCAGGCAGTTGAAATGCCAGCCCCATACTATTCACTACACGCTTCGAAAGTTTCAAGAACTCGGAGTACTCCGGAGAGGAGCATTCGTCAATCTCGCTCTTCTTGGGCTCACCCTGTATCAGATGTACTTCTCACTCTCGGGCGCTGGGATTCGACGAAAGAAAAGGTTGCTCGAGTCTCTTCACAAACACTACCGGGTAAGTTGGTACGGTGAACTCGGAGGAAATTTTCAGTATGGAGTCTCTTTTTATGCAAGAGAACCAAACGATGCTCGCGCCTTTCTCGATGAAATCGCCCAGGTTACCGGAGATGGAGTTTCTCGGAAATCGCTTGCAACGATTGCAAAGGTACACTTTCTTAATAAGACCTATCTTCCCGGTTCGAGAAAAGCAGACCGTGACGTTGTCTCCATCTCTTCGAGTGCAGGAACTCAAGCGATCGACTCCAAGGACCACGCAATTCTTTCAGCGCTCTTACGAGAAGACTGCGATTCACTCCAGACGATTTCGAGAGTGACAGGAATAGCCCGCACAACTGTGGAGCACCGCCTGAAGGCACTTCGTGAGAATCAGCTCCTCCATCGGCAGATATTCCGAATCTCGGCGAGTAAACTCGGGTTTCATGTTTACCGGGTTCTGATCCGCTCCCGCGGATTGTCTGAGAAATCATTTGCGGCTCTCCTTGAATTTGCCCGAGCAACGCCTTCGGTTGTGGCGCTCAACGAGACTCTCGGAGCCTATGATGCCGAACTCTCGGTCGAAGTGGAGGGTGCAGAGGCACTTACGAAACTCGTTGAAGAGCTTGCCGTGGCCCTTCCTCAACATATCGATTCAATTGATATTTCACCCGTTTTAAGCCAAGCAACTTCGACGAACCTCTTTAGCCCTGACTGGCCGCTTTTCAAAAGAGTCGCGTAAACTATTGGGTAAGCTACAATAGAGTGGTGAGACAAACCTATCCGCAATCAACCCAGCATGCTCCCCTGTACGAGACAGCCATTCCCCTGAGCTCTGGCCCATTGATTGATCGATCTCTTGAACGAATCCAGAGGATATCTCGGACCTTCCAAGGAATAGCCGATACCACGGTGAGTGCCGAGAAGCAGCCTTTAAATTTTTCCGGCGACGAGCTCGCTCTCCAGACCGGAGAGAATTTTCGAGCGGCAGTCAGAGCCCTCTCCCATGTCCTTCAAAGGGGGTTTGAAAGCCCGCTTGATGTGCAAAGGATAGTCGAGGAGAGCGCAGCTCTCGTAAATAGAAATTTATCAGCTCCTGGAACCCCCCTGCACCGCACTTGGGAGGGACATCCGGGTCATCCATCACCAGAATCAATTATTGAAGAGCTTGGGCTCTTCCACCAAGAGTATCTCGAGAAACACCGCCTTTTTCTCGAGGCCGTCTTTCGAGGAAACGAGCACGATATCCGAGAGCAGGCGATTTCGTTTGCTGCATGGGTTGAGAAGCGATTTAATCACGAGATTCACCCGCTCTATGACGGATGCGGGAGAACTTCAAAAGCACATGCGGTCGCAGTCCTGACGATAGCTGGATTGAGTTACCCAGCATTTCCAAATCGAGAGAGGTATATGGAATTTCGAGCTCTTCCTCTAGAAGAGTGGACAGAGAAATTCCGAGAGCACCTTTTGGATAGTCTGTGATCACTCCTTGGGGAACCTTGAGTGAGTTCCCAATTTGCAATCCTGATCTTTCTCCTTCTCCTCTTCTTCGTCCTGCTCGAGCGCTTTTCGACGAGAACAAGGAGAGATTGTATCCCTAATCCGTCGGGAGTGATTCAAGCAAAAACCATCACGCTCAGGGAGTGTGAAAAGTTCAGTCAGTCTGTTGGAGGTTGCTCCGTTTTACTGAAAGAGGTCACTGAGAGCTTCCCTCCGCCTTCTCCTTTAAGCGCTGGATTCAGATCAAGATCGTGCTTACTCACATATTCTCGAACTTTTCGGTGAAAGAGAGAGCCTTGTTTCAATATCCACTCCTTGAGGCTTGGGAGCTTGTCCCGCAAGAGATTGTCGTATTCGGTACGGATATGGAGGTGGAGCGTATCCTGCTCGCCAAAGAGATTCTCTTCTACAGCCATCACAAGATCATCCGCATCATCTCCCAGTTGCTTAAGCGCGGCACCGGGATCTTCCTTAAAGAGGAAAACCTGCGAGACAAGCGCGGCACCACGCGGAGTAATCCGAATGGTCCCAGAGCGCTCCAACTCATACAGTACTGTTGCGGGGTTAAGCTCACGCGAAACTGAGAGCACAAGCTCCCAAAATTCACTTCTGTCTCCATCACAGGTGAGTACCCGAGCTTTTCCAGCCTTTGTCTGAAAGCGGTTATCCCCCTGCCACTGACCGAGGACTCGACGGAGAAAATTCCGTTCACCCCTCGCTGGGGTTTCCCCCTTAAGAAACAGGACGACATCCTTTCGGTGCACCCCCGTCATTACCGCAATACGACTCGTTGTTACCTTGTCTCCACTATCGACCAAGTACTCTTGGGCGTTCTCAACGTAGCTCTTCTTGATAATATCAAGAAGCTCCTGGAGGCTCACAGAGTGCCGAATACAAAAGCGGATCAGAGGCCTAACGACAGAGGCAAGGCCTGCCTGAAAGATATTTTCAGTTGCACCGCTCACCTATTCGCACCCTGCCGAAAAATCATTGAGATATGCGCCAACGTCTAATCCGTTTACAACACCATCTCCGTTGTAATCGGCGGATGGATCCTGCGCGAGATACAATTGCTGGAAGAGGTCAGCGTCTTTTTGATCGAGCACCCCGTCACCGTTCAGATCCGCTCGACATTCGCCTTCAGGAAGAGGAGTCGGACTCGGGGAGGCCGAAACCGTCGGGGTTGGCGGCTGTGGACTCAAAGGAGTCGTCGGTTGAGGCGTCGCGGTGGCTGCGGGAGTCTGAGTTGGCTGCGCAGTCGGAGTTGAAACCGGAGTCGAAGGAGGACGCACGGTCGGAGAGGGGGTTGGCGCACTCCCTGCTCCACTCGGTGAAACAGAAGGCTTCGGGGTTGCAGAATCGTTTTCGATTTCTGTTTCAACAACAACAGCCACAGAGTCCTGCGCGGCGATTGTCACCCGCAGAACTGAGCCATCAGTCGCTCCTCGAGAGCTTACCGTAACGTTTGCTCGCGTTCCTTCGTCGACAATGAGGACATCGTACTCCTCAATCAGCGGGACATCTGGTGCGAAAAATTCCCCTTCCTCTCCCGTAAGAATTTCGGCAAAAGGAGCATTTGGTAGAGCAGGGTTAAAGAGCGCCACAGAAGCGCCGTTCCGAGGGTTTCCCTCGCTATCCGTAATAATTCCCCGAAGGTCAACAGCACCAGTGCCACTGGACCCTCCGCCTGCACACCCAGCGATTGCAAAGCAGAAAAGAAGAAAGGACAAAACCCAACGCATGAATCCCCTCTTAGAAAAATGAACTCTTTTCATTATGTGATTAAATCA
>JAGRAO010000132.1 GCA_020434565.1 Bdellovibrionales bacterium | reverse complement strand
CAAATCCACCGTTTATATTCAGAACGGGACTCAGTGTATCCGCGTACCTGACCCAAGCAGGTGTTACCACAGTAGCTCTTGCTAAAGATCCCAACGTGAAACCACGGGCGAAAGAGGCGCTACCTCTTTCGCCCTTGAAATTCCTTTTCCCTCAGAGCCCCCCCCGATCAAATTGAAGAAGAAGCCCTTTGAGAGGGGCTTTCACAGCACGAGGGATTGCCTTACCGTCTGGAAAGGAGTACCCTTTGCCTTTCCAGGCCCCATAAGATTTTGATGTTATTGGGGTTTTTACCCCAGTAGCGATGGAAAGTCAGTCTCTCCAACCTGATTGTAGCTCCCTTGTCACCGGCTCCTCTGTCGACCGGGGACAGTGCGAGCAGCCAGACATTCACTCCTCCTCGCCGGAATATGCAGCTCGCTTTTCCGGCCCGATCGGAAAATGGATTATCGAGTGCCAAAATAGAGCGGTACTTGAGATGCTCAACGGGTTACCTGTCAAAACGATACTCGACGTAGGCGGCGGACACGCGCAGATAAGCCCTCAACTCGCTGAAAATGGATATGAGGTAACAATCCTCGGGAGCGCTCCCGAATGTGCCAATCTCCTCCGAAAACAACCGAACGGGGAACGATGTCGATTCGAGGTTGGAGAGTTGACCAGCCCACCGTTTCCCGATCGCTCCTTTGATGCCGTCATCTGCCTGCGCCAGCTGAGCCACCTCACACATTGGGAAAAACTTGTAGCTGAGGCAGCGCGGGTCTCTCGGACCGTCGTCATTTTAGACTACCCAACGAAGATTAGCTTTAACCTGCTCTATGTCATGCTCTTTCCTCTCAAAAAATGGTTTGAAGGGAACACGCGGACATTTTCCATTTTTTCGGATTCGCAGATCGCCCACGCCTTCGAGCAGCAAGGTCTTCGCCCATACAAGCGAGAACCACAGTTTCTCCTTCCGATAGTTTTTCACAGGTTCCTGCGAAAGCTCGGTGTCAGCGCTACCCTTGAATGGGCATTTCGAAAGATTGGGCTAACTGCCTTCTTCGGATCGCCAGTTATCGTCTCGTTCCTTCAGGGGAACGGACAAATTCTGTAGCTTCTATAGCGATAGAAGTGAGAGAGACTCGCGCTTACGCTACGTTTTTAACCACTCGACTTCGCAGATTTCCCCGAGGATTGGAAACCGAATACTCCCTCCAGTCGCCCTCTCTCTACCAACCAGATACAGAGAAAAGGGATCGTCCTTCACTTGTCTTCGACCTCGCAGTCGAAATTCTTCTTCCAAGACACGCAAAAAATCCGGTCGGGTAATAGAGAGCCCAGAGAAGAATCGTCGAGTATCAACTATTTTCGTCTCGCCCTCTCCGAGCGGCACCGCTTCTTCCTTCTTTCCTGAAAGCAAGAGAGCTTTAATAAAACTTCTCTCAATATATTGGCTCGCGCCATCTCGATTAACAGCCTTATAGCGCTCTCTTCCCTGATTCTCGTCTTTCAACCAAGGACACGCGTCTATGCAATCCGGAGGAGGTCCTTTGAGAAGCCCTAGCAGGGAAAGCTCCGCGGTTCCCTCAACTAATACTCCGTCGTTCTCAAGCAAAAGTGATCCATCTTTTGCTACGGAAAGAACCATTCTCGGATTTTGCATCATCGAATGGCGCAGTTCTATAGCCCTGGACTCAAGCTCTTGATATGGAGTTTCAAATCTCGCAGATTGGTCAGTCTCATCCCCTAAAGACTCCAAAACTCTCGCTCGCAATTTTCTTTCTTTAATATCACCCCTTACAATCCCTTCGAGGTGTCTTCTCCCCTTCGGGGTTTGGAGATACGCTTCGCCAAACCTCAGCGACAACTTGAGAAAAGTCGCTCCTCTCTCGGTTGTCTCGGCCCATTCCTGCTGTCCATTCAAGTCGCGTTGTAACCGAGCATGCTCTTCCCAAAGGCCTGGTGCTTCCTGAAGCATCCTCTCTTTCACGAACTCAGTAAGATGTATGTTCCCCGAGATTAAATCGAGCGGGTCTTTCAGCGCCTCAATTCCTTCCTCAATCTCTTTCTCACTAACGATAGGCTCAAAGTTCTCGGTGTGAGCCTGCGCGACCTCACGTGTCGAAAGACGGTTGTACGCCTTTGAAAGCTTGTTGAACTCACGTATGTACTCTTCTATCGGAACAAGAGTGATGCGACACGGATCAAGATCTAACATGTGCCTCGGTGAGCCGTATGCAACTATCCCTGCCAAAACCTTCGAAATATGCTCTTTTACCCGGTCCGCCCCAAGAAGCACTTGCCGAGCAACTTCGATTTTGGAACTAAGATCTTGGTCTCGAACGTACTCATCACGAAGAGTTTCAAGAAAAGATGCTTCTGAGAGATCTTCTGCGGCTGTGTTTAACCGGGTAATCGCTCGCAGTTCCCCCCCTGTATCCGTATGGTGATGATTTCGAAGTATGCGAAGACTTGCAGTGGTGAGAGCGCTCAGCTCTTCGACGGAAAGCTTTCGGGCGAGCTCTGGACGTATTCCAACGATATCAAGTGGGTGTTCCAGATCAGACATCAGAAAAGACTACGAAAATCACCTTGCGATTGCACTATTCTTCTAGGTGCACAACTTCCCCGAGCACCTCAAGCGCAGGGCCAGTGTCGCGCTGAACAAGGGCCACAAGACACGGTGTCATCCCGTGTACTCTCGCTCCATTTAATGTTTCAGTATCTTTCCTAGTCCACTCGACGCAGTCATCAAAGCTCGCCGAGAAAACTGCGCTCCTTCGTCCCGCAAAGGCTCGTTGCAGGACCTTTTCTGAAACGGCCCGAAGAGCAGCAATTTGGGTGTCCTCCTTGGTGCTCTGCTTTTTAGCCCCATCATTGTCGAGATCCTCCTCATAAATACTGATGAGTTCTTCCTTTCTTGTGGAGTATTCATTCCAGGGAGTTGGATTCCTCTCGTCTGGAGTTTCAAGGTGCAAGACGCCTATGAGAGTTACTCCGGCCAGTGCATTCTCTTGTTCGTCAGCCTTTCGAACCCACAGCCCTCCCCTTTCATCTATTCGAAGCTGCAAAAGAGAGTTTGAACGAAGCGCTACATATTTTTCACCAACGAATCCGGTTCTCGCCATCGCAATCTCCCCAGAAGAGAGATTCCGGAGCGATTGCTCATTTGCCACAGCGGCGAGAGCCTCGGCTTCTACGAAATCAAATTCATCTTGATCGTCGAAATCATCGTCCGAATCCGAGTCAACCTCTCTCTCTCGCTGACTCTCAAGCTCCGCTCGGATTAATTTTCGCAACCGTTCGACGATCTCTGGTCGTTTCTGGTAGTCCAGAGAGATCTCATGGAATTTATTTCCGTGTTCAGCTCCTACCGGATCTGCCTCCTGCCACTCTGTAAACTCTTCGTCGTCCATACTATCTCCAAGCTCCCAAAGCCGGGGATAACGACGAGCGAATTCCTCACGGACCCAATCATCCCTTTCGCGGGTAAAATTGTCTGTGACAATTTTGAAAGTGAGCTCGGAGTCAGCGAGTACAGCATCGATTTCAGACTCATCAACCTCGTATTTTGCCTCCTCCCTCTCAAACTCCTCCATCGCTCTTTCCGAGGAGACGCGCTTGTTCTGCGCTGTAATCTCTCTTGAGACCGAAGAAATCTCTCGATACGTCACCTCTGGCTCGAGCAAAGAGAGTGTACACGGTCTCCAGCTCATTCTATGAACTGGGTTCACGTTTGCTATGAGGTGTGAAATCATTACTCCTACCGCAGCGGATTCATGAGAGCGGACTGCTACAGCATTTCTTGCATTTACGACGAGCTCCCCAAACCGAGCAAGTTCGCCGTATTCCCCTCTAAGCTCCTCGAACATAACCTCATCTTCCAAGTCGAGACCGGCATCATTGACTCGACTTGACGCCCTTTGGTTTCCGCCAACATCTGGATGATGCAAACGCTGCAGGACTCTAAGCGAAGCGTTCGACAAGCTGCGCAATGTAGCGCTGTCCAACGAAGCGGCAAGCTCCGGTCGGATTCCTGCTATCGCTATTGGGTTTTCGATTTCGCTCATCTCGCCCTCTCTTCAAACGAGAGGAGCTCTCCCTCGATACTGTAAAAATATCCTTTCTCTCGAGCACGTTGCGCGACAATAAAAATCCCTTCGCTCTTTTCCGGATGGGGGTCGCAAAAAACTGGCCGAAAAATTGGCAAAAGTTCTCTGAAGCTTTCTGATGAGAGATTTTTGGAAACTCCCATTACCGAAACACCCGCCCTTCGCGCTATCGGCATCAAGAGATCCGAGAGGTATTCACAATAGAGAAACCCCACAATTTGTTTTTCGGGCTCACTCTCAAGAATCCCGCCTTTAAGGATTGGCACCTCACCAAGGTGCTCCGGTTTCCAAAAGGTTTGGTGAAGCTCATACAGATCGTTTTCGTTCAGCTCTCCTGGCGAACGAAGGGCAGCTCGAGCTGCATCTGCTCGCTCAGCAAGGTTTCTCCCGCTTTCTCCACTTTCTTGATATCCCGCAAAATAGTCAAAGGTCTGGAAAACTCCTACAGGGAGATTCCGAGCCGCAGGTCTTGGATCCTCTCCAATCGCAACGAGTTGGGCGATGGTTGAACCGAGAAGTGCAATATCCGCTTCGGCTTTTCTTACGGCTTGCAATGCACGCTCTCGTACGTGAGCAAGGCGAAAATCGAGTTCTCCCCTTAATCCGGCAAAACTCGGATCCAAAACAGTTTGATAAGCATCAGAGAGCGTGACAAATCGGCTGGTTTCAGCATCTCGCGTGCTATCTTCGTGAAATTGGCGCGCTAAGACTCTAAAAGAAGATCGAACAAGATCTCTTGACTCTTGAACGGATAACCGCTCAAGAAGTTCGGGGCGAACTCCCAACTCGCTGCACGTTTCTGAAATATCGACCATGGCTAGTGAGTCTTTGTTCCAAGGAGTAGACCTTCAATGTGGTAAATCGGTTCTCCCGTACTTGGGCTCGTGCCAACGGTTACGAGAAGAGACAACTGTCCGTTCTCAGTGAGGTGTGCATCCGGAGAAGCATAGAGGCCAAACTCACTAAATTGTTGCGACGTAATGTAGTCCAGGTTGTAAGGACAATGCGGCTGTTGAGGCTCGCCTACTTCCTCTCCCTGATCTGCAGAACTTGGCAAGAGCCTACCGAGATCTGGAAGAGAGAGACCAGCTCGGCGCAATCGGATAATGAGGTCTCGAGGGTCATCTTTTTGAGCAAGAAAGCGCAACGTTGCTTTCGCTGGCCGCTGCTCGTCACCAAAATCAATCACCCCGTCGGCCGACATCGGCAATTGCCGAACAAAACGAAAGAGATTATCCAACTTGCCGTGAGAAGCATCGCTTAACGCTTGAATTTCTTCTCCTGGCAACATCGAAAACACCTGTCTCAAATCGAGTACCACAAGATCACACGGACCCATCTCCCAGATTGGGTTCTTCGGCTCAAGGAATGACATCGCTGCTTCGCGAGCTCGTTCAAGCTCAGTCACACTACTCTGAGCTAAACGCTCAGCTATCGAAGCTTCCTTTTCAGGCGCAAGACTCGGATAATTTTTTATAGCAGCGCGTAACCCATCTTCGTCTCTGAGTTCTTTCCAGGCACTATTGATTTCATTCCATTCCTGCCGCTCAGCATCAGTGAACTTCCCGAGATCAGGTCTGAGTCTCCTGGTGTGATAATCGAAAAATACCTTCGCGAGACTCAACACTCCCTCTGGTGCGAGCCCACGAATCCCCTCTCTCGAAATTCCGAGTCGAGCGAGGGGATTCTCTAAGATATTCTTGACCTGTTCGGCTGGTACAGCCATTGAGTCTAATCCTCACTTTCAGCAACGAAATCGTCTTCGGCGCCCTCAACCCGCTTTACAAATCGGTCAAAGGTCGTCACACGCAGGCCATCTGCCGCTTTAAGACATCGCTTAAGAGCTCTTTCCACATTTGCCTTAGCGCCACCCCGTCCAAACTTTTCGACTGCCCAGCTGATAGCCTCAGAGATGTCACTGTCAACGCTTGGGTCGTCGGCGTGGAAGCCAAAATAATCCACAAACTCCTGATAAAGCGCCATATCGATCACTCCGGCATCACTCTCAAAGAGTTCTCGCTCACTATCTGTCATCCGATTTCCTTCGTGAAGTTCCCGAATCCGTACCGATCGCGAAGGCCCCTGCTCGCTTGATCCTGAAAGCTGAGAATCAACTGCAACGGCTAGCGCAACGGATGCCGGAGAGTGGCCTCTCTCATAAAGTGCAAGCGCCGCCTCGGCACTGACTCCAGTTCCATCGGTAGCCGCAGAGAGATCTTCTATATCTTTATGACTCAAGCCGTACTGCTGAATCGCATTTCGGAGCTTAGAAGCCGGCAATCCGATCGCTTGCCGAACCGTCGGATCGACATCCTCAATTACAGCAATCGCAGTACTCACACCGGAATACGGGCGAACTGGGGCTTCACTCTTTGAAGGCCCAGATTGAGCGGATGAACCGGAAGAGACCGGGGCTTTTACATCAACAACTTCAATCTCTCGCCTCTGCTGAATTGCAAACATAAGTGCTTCGTAGGGGGTCCCAGCGTCCGTTTCCTCTGAATTCGCAAGAAAGGCTTCGATCTGTCCCGAACGGTTAAGGGCTAACGCGTACTCAACTACTTGACGAGGAGTAATCGCTACCGATTCGTGGTCATCTTCTATTTTAGAGGCCTTTGCTTGGGTTGCTGAAGTGATTTGGTCGACAAGCTCGTGTTCGACCATGACGGGATCCGGATCTCCGTATACTTTTTGGTAGTCTGCTATCTGCATGAGACTCGGGAAACGCGAGAGCGAACGCACACTATCGTCTGATTCTGAAACGAACTCTTCTCGAAGCTGAGCGAGTGTTCCAATAGCAACATTGACAAGCTCTCGCTCATAGCCGCTTCGTACGAGCGAAGCAGCGTCTGCTTTTAAGGTCTCTCGAGTTTCCTCGTCGATATCGACAAGAGCCGACCCCTCTCCAAACTGCGCCTCGACCAGCTCAACTGGATCTACACCCGGATTGTTACTGACTATCTTAAACTCAGCCATTGCTGCTCCTATACGAAAAGCCGCTTCAAACGGCCCTACAACTCTCTTTTCCCCGCAACTCATCCCCCGACAGGGCGACATCTGCGACTTGGACTGGCCCCTGATGATACCGAGATGCCACAGGTAAGCAATATTATGAAACCTCGAGGAATCAGAGGGTTAGGTGACATTTTCTGCGACAGACTTTGAAAGGGAGTTGTGGGCGTTGGTGCCGCACTCGGGCGGTGCTCAAAGCGAGGAAATTGATAGTGATGTAAAAGTCCCTCTTTGTTCCGAACGAGTAACAAAGAGGGCTCTCCACTCGGGAAAGCCCAAAAAAAAGTTGGTGAATGAAACGCTACTTATGCAGCAGCACGTTGCTCAGAGAGTTCGGGCAGCAGTTCGAGCGCCTTGCGGATGCGCTTGGCGGTCTCGATCACGCTGTAGTCCGTCTCCGGGTGGCTGGCCTTGGTCAGGTCCTCGTTTGTTCCCACCTTCTCGATCGCGATCAGGTAGGTCTCGAGGTGGCCACGGGTCCGGGTCACGAGCTCATCTGACGGGACACGCCAGAAAGTGTCATCGTCACGGCGCTTCCAGTAGTCCCAGGTCTCGAGATCGCTCTTGATCTCGCGCGCCTGATTGCGAAGCGCAGCGGACTGAATCATCTTGCTGGCGCTCTGTTCGGCAAATGCCGTCATCGAAGCCGCCAGATCCTTGAGCAGTCCGATCACCGTGCCCACGCCCTCACGGAGCTGTTCGACTCCCTGATAGGGATAGAACTTCTCGCTCGGGACCGCTTCGCGGTTCTCCGGAGAGAGGACTCCCCGGACGCTGTTGATCCGACTGACCAGATTCTTTCGAGTCTGAATCAGCCAGCTCTCCGACTGAACTGTCGAACGACCACTTGCAATCTGTCCCGCAAGCGTCTTTTCGATCAGGTCCACGAACGGGACGAGCAGCGCGAAGATGCTGTTGGCCAGATCCCTTTCGATTCGGTAGTGGTCGTACATCCGGGCACCACCACTTGCGACTTCGTCGGTGACGATCTCGAGCTTGGAGAGTCGTCCGAGAAGCGTCGTGGCGTCCTGCTCGGCTGACTTGAGCATGCCGTTCAGGACATCGCCTCCGAGGTACGGAAGTCTTTCGTTGACCGGCACCTCACGCTTGTCTTCGAGGCCGAAGAGGCCACGAATGACAAAAAGCAAACGATCGAGTTCCTCGCGAGTCAAACGGGTAAACATTTGCGCACCTCCTTTACGTTTTTCCCGGCGGTTCGCTTACCTATAAGCGACACCTGTACTTGGCCTTACAATGCCTACCGGGTGAGAAGCGCTCCCTAACGACGGGACCTCATCACGGAGCGCTTCTCGATAAATTCGTTGGAGATGCACAAGAAGAAAACCTCATCCGAGTGGAAGAGAGCCATCGTCTGAAATCATGGTAAAAATCTCCATTTTCAGAGGAAAGCTCTCCTCATTAACGACTACACAGAGGGTTCGGCAAAAGAGCAGACCGGCGATCCTATCCGATTCGAGCTCTTACGCAAATCGAGTCGAAACAAGGGCGTATGATACCGAAATCGGCCTGTCCAAAGAACCGTGTCAGCCAGAGGCTCCCAAGATGGAAAAGTGTGAGGACAACTTTGGTTCCTTACTAAATGTCCTTTATGGACATCTTTGGCATAATCCTTGCTCTTCCCTCAGGGAGTCTAAAAGCATCGGGGGCGTATGGGTATTTGGAGAACAGTGGCGTTCGCTTGTCTTTTCGCACCTTGCCTTTTTGCTGGGTGCCTCCCACTTCCAATCTCGGGAAAGACAGACATCATCCGGGTCGAAGGAAGAGTTGTCGATTTTGCAAGTGGCCTCCCAATTCCAAACGCTACAATTGAGGTCTATCCCTCCTGTGGTGACACTGCTGTTGCAGAGCGTCCTGCTCTGGCTTCTCTTTCGCAAGTGACCGATTCTTCTGGAAACTTTTCTCTCGAAACAGCCGGCAAAAACTCTGACTGGTTTTACACCCCCCTCCTTCCCCCCTTCCCAGGAGAAGGTCTTTGGGGAAGCGCAATTCGGGTGGAGATACGCCGTTGTGGGTATCGCCCGTTCTCGCACGAAGAGAAACAGGGTGGCTGGCAACTTATGACGCGAAGCGGAGATTTCTGTAGAGGGAGTTATGAGCTTGGAGTTATTAAGCTCGAGCGAAGTGCAGAGGACGCACAATGCAAAGAACACTAAAACGGTTGTGCCTCTTCACTCTCGTCTCCCTTCTCTGGTCCTGCAATTGGACTCGAGTAAGACCCAGTTTGTTGAGCAGTGACCGAATCGGCACCCTAGAAGGAACATATATTCTCAACTCTATTTCGAGTGATTGTAGAGGGGAGATGGGCGAAAAACTTCAGTTCTCCCCTTTGAAACATATGCAAGACGGAATCACGGTGACCATATCCAGTTCGAGAGATCTTTCGGGTAAACTTCACTTTGTTTGCCTTCATTACGAGTGGCAAACCGGATTAAATGATGATGAATGTATAGATCTCCGTAGTCCGCTTTACTCCTGGGTGGATGGTGAGCTGTGGTGGACTCCCGTCGTCAAACAGCACTTTCCGTATGTTCTCGGAGTAGATCGAAGTTGGCTCAAGGCTACAATCACTCTCAAAGAGGGCAAGCTCGTGTTGGCTCAAGAGATCACCCGCATGCGAGCTGGCCTCCTGGCGTTCCCGAGATATACCTCGGAAACAAGCGAATGTATCCTCTCTCCTCACAGCTCAAAGGAGAGCCAGGCGAATACTTAAGACTTTGCTGAAGATTGGAACCCGCGACTCTCGAGAATCTTGTTCATCCTGGCCCATGGGTCAAATGAAAGCTCTATCCGATCGTCACCTTCTATGAGCCGAAGTGCCCACTCGGTAGGCTCAAGCGACTTACCCACTGTAATATTGTCGACTAGTTTTGTGGTAATAAAGGTATCCCAATCCTCTACAGCATTTACGAGCCGATTATACCTCTCACCATCGAGTTTCCCTTCGCGCTGCTCTAAGCGCCACAAAGCGTAAAGCTCATCGTGGTATTGAATGACCGGGGAGAGTGCCGTCTCACCGAGAACTTCTTCTACAAATCGCCTGGCAAGCGATGCGTGGCTCTCTGGATCTTCAATTTTTGCTCCCTTTCGAGCTATCCCTTTGAACGTATCGTGGGTATGCACAAAAACTTGTAGCTTTGCTAGTTCCAAGGGAGAGAGCTCTGCTGCGATAGCTTCTACGTTTTTTTCAAGCTCTTCAATGTGCGCTGCGAC
>JAGRAO010000131.1 GCA_020434565.1 Bdellovibrionales bacterium | reverse complement strand
TCCCACTCCTCAAAGCGGAAGAGTTTTTCTCCAAGCGGTCTTTGCCCGTGTTTGGCGCCCGAACATCGAATTCGATTCGTCACCTGTCGAACAGGTCCTCTTTCTTGATGAATTCTTAAAGTTTCACGACATAGCGATTCAAGGACCACAGGGTGAAGCCGGAGAAAATGGCTCAGTTGGCCCAGCGGGTCCACAAGGGGAATCAGGACCACAAGGTCCTCAGGGTGAAAAGGGATCCGACGGCGCTACCGGACCGGAAGGACCAGCTGGTCCGATGGGCCCAGTAGGTCCACAAGGTATCGCCGGACTTCAAGGTCCAATTGGACCCCAAGGTCCCAAAGGCGACGACGGCATACAAGGGGCAGTCGGCCCTCAAGGACCTCAAGGAGAACAGGGACCCCAAGGCCCGATGGGACCTCCGGGACCGGCTGGTGGTGGCGGCGGAGCATCAGCAGTCGCCATTTGGTCTGGAGGATGTAGTCAGTTCGGATTTGGTCCGGGCTGGAAACGCTACTGCCTCGACTCAAAAGATTTCTCAACGGCGGACTCTTATGTTTCGGTGAAGAGTTCTGGAGAGATCAAAATTCTCACGAGCGGATTTTACCGTGTAAATGTATGGAGTATCGCGAATGCTAATAGCACCTCGTATCTTCGAATCGTCAAGAATACGTTTATAACGCTTCAGAGCCACGAGTTCACCGGAAATCAGTTTAACGATATCCGAGCAGATCTGACATGGCCATTTATGGCGGGTGATACGATATCGCTCGACTTCTTCGCGAACGGAGGGAGCAATATCGCGTATTCAAATTGGAGTCCTGAAGCTGCTCTTAGCCGCGCACAGATTCAATACCTTGGTCCGATAGAATAGCAATCGCTGCGGTGCACGAGTTTTTCGTAGGCCAGTCAAGCCGACTTCGAAAACAGACGATAAGAACAGTTATCGTGTGCGTGTAATTCAATAGGCCCTGGTCAAGGAAGACTCTCATGCCTATTACACTTGGGTCGAACATTGCGTCTCTCAGGGCGCAACGAACCCTTAGCAATAACACCGCTTCTCTCAGTGGTGTCTTTGAACGACTCTCCTCTGGTCAAAGGATCAATCGTGCGTCTGATGACGCCGCTGGTCTTGCAATCGCGGATTCGCTAAGAAGCGACGCCAAACTCTACTCGGTCGCCCAAAGGAACATCAATGACGGGATCTCTATGCTCAACATTATTTCAGGGAGTCTCGGCAGCCAGAAGGGGATCCTGCTGCGCTTGAGCGAACTCGCTGAACAATCCGCCAACGGAGTATTTTCTTCTCCTCAGCGCCAATCGCTCAATAGCGAATACCAATCCCTCCTGAATGAGTTTTCACGAATTGCTTCTTCGGCAGAGTTCAACGGCCAAAAACTACTTACAGCCGGTAGAGATGGTGCCCCAAGTGCTATTCACCTCCAAGCAGGCATTGACGGCGATTTCGAATCGATACTCGAAGTTCTGGCAGCGGACACGGGCATTTTTTCTGGATTAATTGCCACCCGAGACGATGTAACTGGGAGCGACACCATCTTTCCTGGAGATGGGCCCGACGGTGACGTGGACATTGACGATTTCTCGTATTTTACAAATTTTCGAACCTCGAACCCAACTTTCGATGAACTCGCGGAATATGCAAACAATAATATCTTTCAGATAGAAACAGTCGATTCGCACGGTCAAACGAGAACTCTCCTCGGGATTATAGGTTTTGGTGATTACAATTCGGGCACGAACCGCTTTTCAGTTAACCTTTTCTCACTTCGAGATGACAATGAGACCTATGAAGAGGTTGGGAATGTTCTCTTCACCAATTCAGATACAGCGAGCCAGAACCCTTACTCGATATCTTTATCGTTTGAAGATGGCGCAACTGGCACGGCAGATCTTGATTTTCGCGGTTTAACGGTTGTAACGGATAACAACAATCAATTTACTCAGACGAGTATCGACTTTACCGGTGTTGAGACTCAATCTCGCGCTCTCTCGGCATTGGAGATCCTTCGGAATCGACTTGAAGAGATATCTTCAATTGAAGGGCGTTTTGGAGCAATTCAGAGTCGGCTTCAAACCGCCTCTGAGGTCGTGTCAGTCTCAAAGGAGGGATCTCTCGCTGCTGAATCTCGAATTCGAGACGTGGATGTGGCAACCGAGAGCGCTGAGCTCGTACGCCTCTCGATTCTTCAACAGTCTTCGTCAGCAGTGCTCAGCCAAGCAAACAGTCAACCGGCGCTCTCTCTCCTTCTCCTTCGTGCGCCGTAGGCAGACGCCTTAAACTGGACACGAAAACCGCTGGAGAATCTCAAGCGCACTTTTGGCCTCTTCTTCTTTTACAAACAGATGATCGTGATAGAAGCCAGAAAACGCGTTTACGGAGATCTGCTCAGCTGCAAGGGCTTTCGTTAAAGCAGCAAGGAGACCGACACCTTCAAGGCTAGAATGAACCCGAAGAGTAATCATCCGAGAGGGGTAAAAACACGTTCCAGAAACTTTGTTCTCATCTTCGGCTCGGATCACCAAGGTGACCCCTTCCTCTTCGCGAAAGAACGCTTGCGGAGTGAGCGAAACCTCTGAGAATTGCTCTTCTGTCAAAGTGCAGAAGAGGTATATTTGTTCGGACATCTGGGGATCTAAATTCGAAAGCAGTATTTCAATATTCTTTTCTCCAATCATGAACCGGGACTCCTTATCTTTCGTAAAAGCTTAAGCAGGTTCTGCAACTCATCTCTCGTCAACGACGCGAAGGCCATTTCAACCCTCTTCGAATGTGGGGGAAAAAGATCAGCGATTCGCTTCCTTCCGACATCGGTAAGAGAGACAAGAAACGAGCGTCTATCGTCCGGATTCGGACTTCTTTTGACCATCGTATCTTCTTCGAGCGAATCGATTACTTGAGTGAGATTGCCGGGAGTGCGGAGGACTTTCTCGCACAACACTTTCTGCGGAAGCGGGCCGAGGTGAAAGAGTGCTTCAAGAACCCCGAACTGAGAGACGGTCAGCCCGGTCTGACCGAGCGGAGCGTGAACATCCGACGATATTGTCTGCTCCGCTCGCGACAGCGCGACAAAGGTTGCTAAGGCTAATTTCTCCCGATTCATTCCTTCTCCTTCGGAAGTTCAAATACGAGAAAATGAGCGCCAGATTGAGATGTCGAGATATGAAGCGTATCGACTTCACGTAGTCCAAATCCATCCCCTGGAGACAAGACTTCTTCGTTAACAACCAGTTCACCAGAGACAACCTGGACCCAATACTGAGTATTGGCCTTCCCTTCGAGCGAGAATGCCTTCTCGGTCGATGTATTGGCTATCCATACTCGAGCATCCTGAAGCAAGCGCATCGATCCATTCTCTCCAGAGGGCGATGCTATAAGCACCAGCTCTCCGTTCTTAAGAGCCTCAGAAAAATCTCCCTCATCATAGGAGGGAGCCACTCCTGCTCGATTTGGCTCTATCCAAATCTGGAGAAATTTCACCGGTTCTTCCTTTGAGCCGTTGTACTCACTATGAATGATCCCGGACCCCGCGCTCAGCTTTTGCACCTGACCAGCGAAAATTGTCGATTTTGAACCGAGACTATCCTGATGGGTCAATTTTCCAGATACAACATAGCTCAATATCTCCATGTCTGAATGAGGGTGAGCATCAAAGCCTCGCCCCGGAGCTACTTCATCCTCGTTAATGACCCTCAATGGTCCAAATCCCATACGAGCTCGATTGTAGTAGCTTCCAAAACTGAAGCTGTGCTTCGTTTTTAACCATCCGTAGTCCGCTCCTCCTCGTGTTTCACTTCGTTGAATGCTCATCGTTCCTCCTCTTGAAAGTAGTTTAGCATTAAACTATTTAGTATTCAACTAAGCACGATTTTTAAGATTACAAGCGCACGCTCCAAATTACGTGATTTCAATGAGATAGAGATCTTTTCTTGCACCGACAGATGCCCAAGCCAGGGATTATGAGGAATGCCAATACTCTTTTGCGTCCTCGAGGATAAGGTACACTGCTGGCACCAACGCCAGGATGATGACGGTCGCGAAGAGAATTCCAAAACCGAGTGATATCGCCATCGGGATTAGGAATCTCGCCTGAAGCGACGTTTCAAAGATCATCGGCGCGAGGCCAAAGAACGTGGTAAGCGAAGTGAGAAGAATCGGACGAAACCGCCGATTTCCAGCCTTTCGAATGGCCTCGTATGGAGAGAGCCCCTCATCGCTTCTCATACTATTTGCTGTTACGACCAGCACAAGGGAGTCATTCACGACTACTCCAGAGAGAGCAATCAATCCAAACATGCTGATGATGCTCAAGCCATATCCGAGGAGAAAGTGCCCACCCACTGCACCGATAATTCCAAAAGGGATGCTGAGCATCACAATAAGAGGTTGAAAATAGCTTCGAAAAGGAATCGCGAGAGCAGCGTAAATTGCGATAAGAGAAATGATAAAACCTATTCCAAGAACTCCAAGCGACTCTTGTTGGGCTTCATGCTCACCGCCGAAACTATAGGAGAGGCCTGGAAAGTCGTGCAAAAGTTCGGGCATGACCTCCTGAACGACAGAGGCAAGAATACTATTTGCATTTGATTTTGTTTCATCAACATCGGCAGACACGGTAACAACTCTTCGCCCATCGCGCCGATTGATTTCGGTATAGGAAAAGCCCTCTTCAGTATTTACGGCATCCCGCAAAGGAAGCTCTCCTCCAGCAGGGGTTCGAATAACGAGATCTTCGAGCGTTTCCAAGCTTTCGCGCTCACCTCTCGGGAGCCTCACCATTACTTTCATCTCGTTTCGGCCACGTTGTTGTCGAAGGGCTTCCGCTCCATAGAAAGATGAACGAAGTTGTCGTCCAATCTCACTTGCAGTTAATCCCAAACTCTGCGCAAGCGGAGTGACAGTGAAATTCATCTGTCGCTTTCCACCAGCAACTCCGTCGTCGGTATCAGTGACGCCGAGATAGCCCTCAAGCCGAGCTTTGAGTTGAAGAGCTGCCGCTTCAGCCGTCTCTTGAGATCTGTGGGTAAGATTGATTTCGATAGCCTTTCCTTCGCTCGCCCCAGTCTCGGCCTTAAACTGGAGACTCTCCAGTCCAGCGATAGGACCGATACTCTCCCGCCACTTCCGCGCAAACTCTCGCCCACTAATAGACCTCTTCTCTGCAGATACAAGAGAGACCTGAACAGCAACGACATGCGAGCCAGACTGTCCACGGAGTCCTGGACCCGGACCAAAACTTTCGAGCGCTGCTCCAATTTGGGAATACACCCCATTCGAGATCGGATTTCCTCCGTTTGCATCGATTGTTTCGTGAGCTGCCTGGACCAGGAGATCACGAACTCTACGAGATTCCTGCATCGGCACCCCAAAAGGGAGAGCGGCTTGGGCAGTAATAAGATCTGCATCGATTCTCGGAAGGAAACTAAAGGAAACATGTCCACCTTTCACCAGCCCGAAAGCGAGGAGGAGGGCAGCGACAGCAACAGCTACTGTGTGGTAACGAAATTTCAATGCGAGATCTACGAACCGATCGTAGAAGTTCTCAATGAAGTACTGGAGCTTTACCGAAAACCAATCCCTCGGTCGATTCACCATCCTCCAAAACGCAGAGTCCCTTGGGGTATGCGCGAGATGCGCTGGGAGAACAAAAAGCGACTCAATGAGAGAAACAATAAAAACCGCGACAACGACTGATGGGATCTGACGGAAGAACTTGCCACTCACCCCAGGCACAAAAAAGAGTGGAATGAAGGCAATGATATTCGTGAGAACAGCAAAGACAACGGGCATAGCAATTTCGCGTGCACCTTCGACTGCTGCACGGAGGCTTGGAATACCTTGCTCCCTTTTTTCGTAAATGTTCTCTCCCACCATAATTGCGTCATCAACGATAATCCCAAGAGTCACGATAAACGCAAAAAGCGATATCATGTTGATGGAAGCATCGGTAATTGGCAGAAAGAGAAAACAGCCGAGTACGGAAACTGGAATTCCAAGGGTTACCCAGAACGCAAGTCGTACTTCAAGAAACAGCCCGAGGAGAACCAGAACGAGCGACAAACCGAGAACTGCGTTCTTCATCAAGAGATGCATACGGTCTCGATAGACCTCTGAATTATCACGCCAAATTTTGAAATCAATATCTGATGGGAGCTCGCTCTTTATCTCAGAGATATACTCTTGAACAGCTCTAGAGACTGATTGGGGGGTTTCATCTCCAACCCGATAAACCTCAAGCAAAATTGCAGGCTTTTCTTGATACTGAGCCTCCTGATCTACTTCCTCAAATCCATCTCGTATCACAGCGATGTCAGCGAGCCGAACAATACTCCCTTCGGAAGTCGCAGCTATTGGTATGTCGAGAAACTCCTGTCCGAAGTCCCTTCGTTCCTGCGTTCGGAGAAGAATCTGCCCTCCCTCGGTTTTGACCTCACCTGCCGGTAGCTCAAGTGCAGAAGAGCGAATCTTTTCGGCTACAAATTGAAGGGTAATGCCATACTTCCGCAAGTTTTGCTCTGGAATCTCAATTGCGATCTCAAGCGAGGGGGTTAACCCAAGCTCGACAAGCGTAACGCCTTTCCTTTGAACGAGGTCATCTCGAATCCGCTCAGCGAGCTCTCGTAAGGCTTTTGGATCTTGATTGCCAGAAACGAGCAGATCAATCACCCGTCTTCGGCTTTCAACAAGACTCACTACCGGTCGCTCAGCATCCTCAGGAAATGAAGTAATTCGATCAACTTCGTTCTTTACGTCCTGGAGGGTTTTAAATTGGTCCGCTGAAGTGAGAAGTTCAATGACAACGGTTCCTGCTCCCTCTGCTGCCACAGAAGTAACTCTTTTGACGCCCTCAAGACCTCGAACACCGTCCTCAATTGAGAGAAGAATTCCTTTTTCGACTTCTTCCGGGCTTGCCCCGGGATAAGGAACACTCACTCGGATGATATCTGTCGTGAATTCAGGAAAGACCTCCTGTTTGATCTGGGTGCTGAGCACAAGCCCACCCACGAGAAAGATGACCATAAGAAAGTTTGCGGCAACACTATTTTGAGTCATCCAGGCTATTGGCCCACCAAACGCTCCTTTCGAATTGTGCGAAATCGGACCGTTCACTTTGAGTTCTCCCCACTTTCGGGAAGAAGATTCTCATCAAGTCGGGTAATACGAAGAAGGCTTCCTTCCAGAGCATCCCGCAATTGGCTCGTCACGACTCGGTCGCCGTCACGAACGTCCCCACGAACGAACACGTCATCCAAATGGCTAAATATTTTTTCCACGGCAACAGTACGAAGGTGATTATCGCTACCAATCAGATAGATCACATCCCCCTCCCGCACCGCATAGCGGGGGAGCCTAATGACGTCTTCAACAGTTTCGCCACTCAACTGCACTCCAACATACGTTCCGAGAAGTAAAGGGACCTCTCCGCGTGGAGGATCGAGAGGAGATCGAACAGAAACAATTAACTGGGCCATGCGTCCCCGTTCGTCTACATCGCCAAGAAGTCGGACAACTCGACCATCTCGCTCAGACTCACCCTTCGCCCCGAATCGCTGAATAATTTTCGCCGAGCGATCTGCAATCGTAGGGGCACCAGCAGGAGTGAAACCAAGCGACGGCAATTCATCTTGGGGAATCTGCACCGTCACATAGAATTCGTCGGTAGAAGCGAGCCGCGCCACCGCGCTCGAAGGACTGACATACCTTCCCACTTCGAGCGACTCCTCAAGCACAACTCCCGAAAACGGAGCCTTGACCAAGGTGCGATCAAGATCCAATCGAGCTTTGTCAACACGACTCTGTGCTGCGGCAAACGCCGCTTCTTTCTCCTGGAGCTGCGGCTTTCGGAGAGCGAGTTCTTTCCCGAGAGGATTTTGAGCGAGCTCCTTATCTAAGAGCTTCCACTCTCTCTGAGCCACAATTTGATTCCCCTGCTCAAGTTTGAGTTCGTAGCGTGCTCGTTCGAGATTGGCCTTTTCGGTCTCCAGAGCTATCTCATAATCACGGGGATCGATCTGAAAGAGGGTATCACCTTCGGAGACACGCCCTCCGATCTCCATCGCCGGAAGGAGTTCTACAATATGTCCTGATACTTCCGGCCGAACTTCGAGGTCGCGCTTGGCAGACACCGTTCCGTATCCAGTCGTTGAGACGGTGGCGTCTACGAGACGGGCAGTAATCGCAGTAACAGGAAGAGCGACTTTCTCCGGCTGAGCACGTGGGGGTTCTTGCCGGATAAGGATCAAAAGAGAGGCTCCGATAATTCCTACGAGTAAGATAGCTGGAATGGCCAGCATCCCCTTTGGCACTCTCTCAAGAAAGCGCTTCCACGGACTTCCGTTAGAAAATCCTGATTGGGGGCTTGTCGAAGAAGAATGATTCTCCTGTTCCAATCGTTCCATCACGATCTCACTCCAGATTCGAAAAGTGGCACATCCGAATTTGCGCTCCTTGACGGAGTCTCCTGCTCATTCTCTTCCGACTCACTGACAAGCGCTCCTCCGCCTCCCAACGCTCGATAGAGACGAGCGCGAGCGATGAGAAGATTTCTCTTCTCCGATACAAGCGTTCTTTCAAGTTGCTGTAGGGACTGAACCGCGACGATAACATCGAGGTAGTCGGTTAACCCGGTAGCATAGCGAGAACGTGACTCATTCAGTGTTTTTCGGGAAAGTTCGAGTTGTTCCGAGAGGCGAACGACTCGCTCTGACCGGTTTTTCTCCTGAGAGAGTGCATCCTCAACTTCTTGGAGAGCGGACAAATACTTCTGCTGAAACGCCAACAACTTTTCACGTGAAAGAGCTTTCTGCAATCGAACCTGCCCTCGCCGCCGCCCCCCATCAACCAGCGGCAGAAGAATATCCCCACCAAGACTTCCAACTTTCGTAAGAAAAAGATCTGCAATGTCAGTAGTAGAAAACGAATAATCAAAGGTGAGAGCGAGCTGCGGAAAGCGCTCCGCGACCGCCGCAGCTACATCCGACTCGGTTGCTTCAGCATCGAGAAGGGCGCTCTTCAAATCGGGTCTCGTGACAAGGAGTTCTGCTGGAGAGATCAATTTCGGAAACGGCGGAAGCTCAGGTAGCTCTCCCTGAATTTTCACCGGGAGTTTTTCTCTTGATGGAAGCGCCAGAACGGCCGCTAATTGATTCAACGTCACTTCAAATTCTTCCAATACTCTCGGTTCCTCAGCTTCAATTGAGGCAAGTTGAGAGCGTTGCTGCAATACGTCGAGCGCGGTTGCCTTGCCAACCGAGAAACGGAGCTCTATGAGTTCTAAAAAAGTTCGACTCACATCGATCTGATCTCGAATAAGGTTCAAGAGCGCTTGCTTCTCTTGCGCAGCAAACCACAACTCAGTAGTTGTGCCACTTAAGACAAGTGCGGCTTGATCAAGATCAGCGACCGTCGCTTCAGTTCGCAAAACAGCCGCGTTTCGAGAGGAAGCTATTCTTTCCCAGAGATCAAGTTCATACGAGATACCTGAACGAACGAAAAAGTCATTTTGGTAACGAACTCCAACTGGCTGCACCCCTGACTGACTCACCCCAATCTGCGTATCTATTCTTGCTCGAGAGCCCCCGGATTGCAGAGCAACACTCGGGTATTGTTCTGCTCCAGCAATCATCGCACGGGCTCGCGCTTGGGCGAGCCGCTCAAACGCGCTTTGAAGCGAAAGATTCTCTGAAAAGGCTTCATGCATCAAAGAATTAAGCTGTGGATCCCCAAAGGCCTTCCACCATTCGCGATCGACATCTGCTCCATTTTCGCTCTCTCGAAAACCGATAAAACTCTCTGACAGCTGCCGATCAGCTCGTGTGGGCGTTTTTACTGCATAAGGCGAACAACCCAAAAAGACCATGGACAGCATGACGGCAAATACACTCCAGATGTGCTTTCTCATTTCTGTTTGCGAGGGCACTCACTCATCATGCCTCCTACTCCAAAGGCTACAAGTTGATCTACGAGCTTCTCCTCATCGGTAATGAGTTCCTTGCCAAAAACCATATTCATTGGCATCAACACTGCCTGCACCATCGCACCAGCCGTAAAAGCCAGACGCAAAGAAAGTTCATTTTGTGTCAGGTGGGGAAGGGAACGGTGTAACTCCGAAAGAAAAATCTGAACGATCTCTTTTAACTGGGAGTACAGGACTCTTTGGACAAGCTCACTCGGTTCTGCGTGAGCTCGCGCGACGAGCCGAAAAAAATTGTTCCCCCTATCTCGAGCTCTCCCAATGCGAAGAACTGGACTTAAGAATGCTCGCAACAGGTCAGCAACAGGGATCTGACTGTCACCAAACCGTGCACGGAGGTTACTCAGCTCTGAGAGTCGAACTTGGTTGACCTGCTCGATCCTTCTCCGAAATACTTCTTCAATGAGATCGTCTTTTGA
>JAGRAO010000130.1 GCA_020434565.1 Bdellovibrionales bacterium | reverse complement strand
CCAAATTCCTTTAATATCACAGCATACTCGCCATAAAGAACAAGAGTTTCTGGCAACTCTGGCATCGGGGGGAAGAAAGAGCCTTCAGAAAATGACATCTGAATTCCCGGGACGATATGATCATTTTCAATTATCTTTAGCGCTTCTACGAGCTGATCGCGCTGTTCGAGCGTGGTATATCGCAGATCAACAAGCGCCTCTGCCACCGCAGCCACAGTATTAGCGGTGGTTCCTCCTTGGACTACTCCAACGTTTACGTTTGCTCCAGGAATTGTTCCATTGAGGGCAAAGAGCTTCCCTACTGTGTGGGCGAGCTGATGGATGGCACTTTTCCCTTCATGAAAGGCATTTCCGGCGTGACTCGCTTTTCCGACAACTTTCACCTCTACTCCAGCCGCACCCCGACGTTGGGTTACAATCGCACCGTTTAATCGCCCTGGTTCAAATACGAGAGCCAACTCTGAGTCAGAAGCAGCTTCTCGGAGGAAGGGCTGAGAGGAGGGAGAAGCAATCTCCTCATCTGGAGTAAGCAAAACTCGGACTGGCAATCGTGCGAGAAGCCCGTGATCATGAAGAAAGCGAAGCACCCAAAGAAACTCAACCACGCCGCCTTTCATGTCAGCAACCCCAGGGCCGATGAGCTTGTCTCCCTCTTCAACTAACGAAGAGCTCCAGTCGTCTCGGGGATGGACTGTATCAACGTGCCCACTCAAAAGGATTTTCTTTGAACTTTTAAAGCCGGGCACTTCCGCCCAAAGGGTTCTCGCTGAATCTCCCGTAGTTCGAAACGAGACTTCTAAACCTACCGAGCGGAGGAACTCTGCCGCGATATCCTGCACGGCATTGACTCCATCTCGGTCCCTCGTACACGAACTGCAAGTGACTATTCGGTCAAGCAGAGACACGGCCTCTGGAAAGGTTCGATCGAACCACTCCGACACCTCTGTGGAACTCGGAAGAGAAGTAACGACCATGAAGAATCAGAAATTTTCTATAACAAACTGGGCCCCATCGTGAAGAATCGATGGGAAAAGTCCAAGGGTCACTACCGCGACAGCACAGATTCCGATAACCCCAGCAAACGGTAATGAAACTGGCGCAAGCGGTGCAAGGGAATCCGAATCCGACTCTTCTTTGGGGATAAAATACATCGCAACTATCACTCGCAGATAGTAGTAACACGAGACCGCTGAACAGAGGACGCCTATGATTGCCAGGCCAACATAATTCGCCTGCACCGCAGCATTAAACACATAAAATTTCCCGAGCAATCCAGCAAGACCAGGCGGGAGTCCCGCGAGCGAGAGAAGAAAGAGCGTCATACACCCTGCAAGCACCGGATTTCGATATCCGAGCCGTTGGAAACGGTGGATGTCATCAGCGTCTGGTTCACTCGAATGGGGCGAGGCAACAGCGAGAACGACTCCAAAAGCCCCCAGAGTCATAGCGGTATAAACCGCAATGTAAAAGAGCACCGCACTTCCACCCCCCTGGTGAGGTGCGAGAAATGCCACCATAATGTACCCGGCATGAGCGATACTAGAGTATGCAAGCATCCGCTTTAAGCTTCTCTGACGAAGCGCCACGAGGTTTCCAACGACCATTGTAAGAGCGGCAATAATCCACACCGCACTCGCCCAAATTCCAAAGAGCGTATCACTTCCAAACGAAGTCCAGAGCACACGAAGGGCGGCACCCACTGCTGCGGCTTTCACGACACAAGCCATATATGCGGTTACGGTAGTAGGCGCTCCTTGGTAAACGTCCGGGGCCCAGAAATGAAGTGGAACAGCACCGATCTTAAAGACGAAACCGATTAAGACAAAGCCGACTGCAATCGGGACAAGGCCGGAGTTGGAGCTGGACAACACGGCAGCACTTTCGGCAAGAGAAAGTGTCCCGGAAACTCCATACATGAGCGCAATGCCAAACAACATAAAAGCCGAACTAAATGAGCCTAAGAAGAAGTACTTCAGAGCCGACTCCGCAGAGTCTTTGGAGTGAACCGCCGAACCGCACATGCAATAGAGCGCCATCGACATAATCTCAAGTCCGAGAAAGAGAGTGACCATCTCAGCTGCCGAGACAAAAATAATCGCCCCTATCGTAGACATAAGGAAGAGTGCGTAGAACTCCCCAAGTGAGCGCACCCCCTCTTGAGCGATACGCCCGTGAGAGAGCATTACTGTCAGAAGTGCACCGACAAGGATCAAAACTTGAAAGTAAATCGAGAAGCTATCGACGTATATCGCATCCCAAAAAGCAGTCTTTCCTGGGGCCGCCACATCGGCAAGCTGAAATGCGAATGAAAGAGCTGCGAGGATAAAGATCGAAGTATACGATGCCCGTAACCACGACTCCTTTGAAAACACATCAACAATCAGAATCCCAAACGCTCCAAGCGTTAAGAAAAGCAGTGGTGATATGGAGTAAAGGTCTGCAAGCGAGATAATTTCCACTACAGGTTCTCCTCGAAATTGAGCGGGCTATTGGCCACAGGCTTTACACGCTCAACATTGAACGACTCAAAAGCGAGCTGGGCCCTGGCCGCGTTGCCTCCACTCTTTTGAGCATACGACGTGCCGTCAGCTGGCTCTTCAATTGGACTTCCAACTTTAACCATCTTGCGAGAAACATCTTCAATGTACTGATGCACAGTGGGCTCCATGAGACGGAGAAACGGCTGCGGATAGATCCCCATTACAAAGACAAGGACAAAAAGCGGTGCAAACGTAACAATCTCTCGAGGAGTGACGTCCGTAAGAGAGCCGTTTTTCTCCTCGTTAAGTTCTCCGAACATGGTTTTCATGTAGAGGGTTAACATATAAACCGCTCCCAGGACGACTCCAGTTACCGCGAAAGCAGTCAGCACTGGAAACTCCTGAAAGCTCCCAGCAAGGATCAAGAACTCCCCAATAAAGCCATTCGTAAGAGGGAGCGCTATTGAACTGAGTGTGAACACGAGAAAGAGAAATGCAAAGACTGGGACTTTTGAAGCCAACCCGCCGTATTCTGAAATCTCTCGAGTGTGTCGCCTATCATAGAGAACGCCGACCAAAAGAAAGAGCGCTCCAGTAGAGATACCGTGGTTCAACATTTGGTACAGAGACCCGGTTGTTGAAAGGGCGTTAAACGCTACAAACCCGAGGACGCAATAGCCTAAGTGGGACACGGAAGAATACGCGACCAACTTCTTAATATCTTCCTGCGCCCAAGCTACCAAAGCCCCGTACACAATCCCGATTACTGCAAGAGTTGCAAGAACTGGAGCAAAATACGCTGCCCCTTGAGGAAAGAGCGGATAGGCATACCGAATATATCCGTAGAGTCCCATTTTCAAGAGCACTCCGGCCAGCACCACCGAACCTCCGGTTGGCGCTTCGACGTGAGCATCTGGTAGCCAAGTATGAAAAGGAAAGAGCGGGACTTTAATCCCGAAGGCAAGCGCGAATCCTGCAAAAAGCCAGATTTGCTCAGAGAGCGAAAGATCGACCGAACGTGAAAGTTCATAGAGCGAAAAGGTAATCTCTCCTCCGTTCTGTGCAGCATAGGCCCAAACGACATAAAAGAGGCCCACCAACATGAGGAGGCTTCCGACCACCGTGTAGAGAACGAATTTGAGAGTCGCGTAGATTCGGCGCTTACCGCCCCAAATCCCAATGATGAAGTACATTGGGAACAGCATGAATTCCCAAAAGACATAGAAAAGGAACGCATCGAACGCAAGGAGCGTTCCAAGCATGGCGCACTCAAGCACCAACATGTGGAAGAGATAGCCCCGAAGATTGGTCTTCACCGAGTGGGAGGCGAGAACAATAATCGGCATCAAAAAAGTCGTGAGCAAAACGAGCAGGATACTGATTCCATCCACTCCGAGGTAGTACTGAACTCCGAATCGCTCGATCCATGGAGTTCGCTCCACAAGCTGCGCAGTCACGACACTCGGGTCAAAACGGTTGAGACAAGCGATCGAAACAATAAATGTTAAGCCCGAGACTCCGAGGGTGAACCACGTTACCCGCGAACGCGTGTGTTCATCCTGACCAGAGAATCCGGGTATCAGGTACAACAAAATCGCTCCGACAAGCGGCAAAAACACCATGGTCGTGAGAAGTGGGAATATTCCAAGAAAATACGAAGTGTTCTCCATTGCTATAGCGCCATGTAAAAGAAGATTATGAATAGGGTGCCCACAAACATAAAAAATCCGTAGTGACGCAACTGCCCAGTTGAGGTGGTTCGAATGAGTTCCCCACTTATCTCAACCACCGCAGCAGTTCCGTTCACGCTCCCATCGATGACTGCCTGGTCAGCTCCTTTCCACAAAAAGCGAGCCATTCCTTCGAGAGGTCGAACAATAATCGCTCCGTACAGCTCATCCACGTAGTACTTGTTCGCAAGAACCTGCGTAAACGGACCAAAGGCTCGCGCGATTTTCCCCGGGATCTCTTTAGCCTGAGTGTACAAAAAGAGCGCTAACCCTACTCCCAAAAATCCTGGCCACGAGTGCAAAAGGGCATTCAAAAGAAAAGAAAAACTCGCCATTGACTCTCCGTGATGAACGTCACCGACCGGAATGGCGTGGCCAAGATAGTGCTGAAGCGAAAGGGCTCCTTCGAGAAACACCCCGCCAACGAGGGCAAGTCCGGCAAGAACAACAAGCGGAACAACCATCTGCCACGGCGATTCGTGAGGATGCGCATGCCCACGATAAGAGCCCAGAAACGTCATTGCGGCACTCCGAGTAACATAGAATGCCGTGAGAATCGCGGCAAAAGTTGCGATGTAGGAGAGTGGAACACCCCATGGAAAGAGCTGCGGATTATGTGCTCCCGCATGCTCCAGAGCAGAAAGGATATGATGCTTTGAAAAGTAGCCCGCAAAAGGGAAAATCCCGGCAATCGCCAGCGTTGAGATCCAATAGGTGGCCGCGGTAAATGGCATCACCCTCTGTAAGCCCCCCATATGGCGCATGTCCTGTTCATGATGACATGCATGAATCACCGAACCTGAACCGAGAAAGAGACATGCTTTGAAAAAGGCATGGGTCACGAGATGAAAAATTGCCACCCAGTAGGCCCCAGCCCCGGCCGCGAGAAACATGAACCCGAGCTGGCTCACCGTCGAGTATGCAAGCACTTTCTTAATGTCGTTTTGCACCAACGCAATAGTTGCGGCCACCAAGGCAGTGAGACCGGCAACCATACAAACTACGAGCATAGCGAGCGGAGCCATCTCAAACAGAAAGTTCAAGCGGGCCATAAGATAGACACCCGCTGTCACCATTGTTGCGGCATGGATCAGCGCAGAAACTGGAGTCGGGCCGGCCATCGCGTCTGGCAACCAAACGAAGAGCGGTATCTGAGCTGACTTTCCTGTGGCACCAATAAAGAGAAGAACTGAGATGAGAGTCGCAAGCCCCTCCGAGGTCTCCCCAGGCATGACACGAGAGAGCGCCATAAAATCAAGGGAGCCATAGTTCATGATGATGAGAAACATCGCTAAAAGAAACGCCGCATCTCCAATGCGGTTCACGACAAACGCCTTTCTCCCCGCTCCAGCAAAAGCGATATTTTTGTGCCAGAAACCGATTAAGAGATAGGAGCACAGCCCCACACCCTCCCAGCCGACAAAGAGCACCAAGAGATTTGCACCGAGAACTAACAACAACATTGAGAAGAGGAAGAGATTTAAGTAAGCAAAGAACCTCGGTCGAGATTCATCGTGAGCCATGTACCCTACAGAATACAGGTGAATGAGCGAGCCAATTCCAGTCACGACCAAACACATCACTGCCGTGAGGTGGTCAAACTGGAAAGCAAAGTCTATTGAAAAATTTCCAACACTCAACCACACAAAGCTCTTGTCAAGGAGCACCTGATTGGTCCCAAGGGCAAAAAAGTTTTTGACTACAAAAAGAAAAGCAAGCGTGGACGCAGCTGTAGCGATCCAACCGGCGAGATCCTTTTGCTTTTGCCCGACAATATAAGCGACCATCGCGCCGACGAGCGGACACAACGGGATGATCGCCAAGCTCGCATCCACTATCTCTCTGTGTGATCCCATGCTTTCCACTTCGCCCTTCTCCTCTTAAACCATTCTGCTCACGTTGATCGCCCTCTCTTGCACCCTACAATCGGAGGTGATCAGCATCAGAAGTTTCAATCGAGCGGTGATTTCTAAATACAGCGATAATGATGGCCAATCCCACGGCTGCTTCCGCGGCCGCTACGACCATGACAAAAAACACAGCCGCCTCTCCCTCAAGACTTCCGTGATGCCGAGCAAACGCGACAAAAGCGAGGTTTACGGCGTTGAGCATTAATTCAACACACATAAAAACCACGATGGCATTCCGGCGAACAACAAATCCGATCGTACCGATGGAAAAGAGGATAATACTGATAGTGAGGTAACTGCTCGTGCTCATAGTGCGCCTTTCCCTAAACTCTCTCCCCATCTCCGCGAGGTCGCTCCGGAGTCGTTTTTGCCAACATGGCAGCTCCCACAATAGCTGCCATCAAAAGGACTGCGGACGCCTCAAAAGAGAAAACATATTGGGTAAATAAGACTCGGCCCAAGTTCGCCACTGTGCCTTGGAGCGAAGCGCTCGCAACGCCGGAAGTCGAAAACTCTGCTCCATAAATTTTACTCATGTGAACGATAAACATCACCGCGAAAACGGAAGAGACGACTAACATAAAAAGCCCTGCCGACTTCTGCTCTTCCAACTTCGAATTCAGAAGCATCAAAACAAAGACCACCAACACCATAATAGCGCCGGCATACACGATGATCTGGACGAGCGCGAGAAAGTGCGCGTTGAGAAGAGCAAAGTATCCGGCAATGGCTACCAAGTTAACGATGAGACACAGCGCGCTGTGAATCGGATTGCGCATGAGAATCACTCCGAGTGCTGAACTCAACGCTATCGCCGACAAAAGAATAAAGAATATATTCATAATCTTTCCACCTCACTTCAGCGAGAGTTCGATAACGGCAGCAACCACCAAATTCACGAGACTGAGCGGAAGGAGTATTTTCCAACCAAGGTCCATTAACTGGTCGTAGCGGAACCTTGGGAGTGTCCAACGAATGACGATCTGGAGGACACAGAAAAACAACACCTTTCCAATAAGAACGGCGTGGCCAACGAGTGCCGCCCACCAGACCCCCTCTGGCAAACTCACAAAGGGAATGTGCCACCCTCCGAAGAAGAAGATCGTAAGAATAAGCGAAAAGAGAGCGATTTCGGCAAACTCCCCTAACCAAAAGAGGAGAAATTTCATCCCAGAATACTCAGTAAAATATCCTGCAACGAGTTCAGATTCGCTCTCTGGCATATCGAAGGGACCCCGCTTTGTTTCAGCCATCCCCACTACAAAAAGAATAATGAAACTCACTATTCCTGTTCCGTGCAGTATCCCCCAGTTCATGACACTGCCGGCTTGCGCCATCACGATCTCATAGAGGTCAAGGGAGCCATACACCAGCACAAGGGTAGCGAATGTTGTTCCCATCGCGAGTTCATAAGAGATCATCTGAGCTGACGCACGAAGCGCGCCGAGAAGTGAGAATTTATTGTTCCCTGTGAGTCCAGCCAGGATCACTCCATAAACAGCGAGAGAACCCATCGCAAGCAAGAAGAGAAGTCCAGCATTGAGCTCCACCACCTGCGGACGAATTGTATAACCAGCAACCACGAAGTCCGGCGCGAGCGGAACAACGGCATACGCCAAAAACACTGGAGCCACCGCCATAAAGGGCCCCATCGCATGCAGAAAAGGCGACGTCCCTTCAGGGATAAAGTCTTCTTTGAGCAAGGCCTTTAAAGCGTCGTTGAGGAGGGTATTGATAACTCCAAGGACTCCAAGGAACCGAACCAGGGCAAGAGTGGGAGCCAACACCAGCGTTCGCACAACAAACGCAATTGGCTGGAGCAATACATTATCAGTCTTCAACAGATCGCCCACCTCAAAAAACGCTCCGGCTCGGTTTGCACCGACTCGATCTTGTATCAACGCAGAGCCTTTTCGCTCTACCCACGTGCAAAAGGATGCGAGCCCCAATGTGAGCTGCTGAACAATAAAGCCTTTTACGAACAATACGAGGACACCTACTCCGGCCATCTCTCTCTTGATCTCCTCAACTTCTTAAGCCCCGTCGATTTCTCTCTCACCGACTCCAAGGCTTTCCTTTCTTCAACAGAGCCCTTTTCTCTCCAGAGCTCTTCGTGAACTCCGCTTTCTCTTCAACGGCTCTCTCGCTGTGTCTCCAAGATACCGCGCCTCCAAGATACCGTGCTCCCCCTCCACCGCGCCGCCACTACGGCTGAGCATGCGATGACTCGCTCGCTCCTCCTGCTGCACATCCAGCGGTTGGCTGATATGCCTGCAGGTCGATCCCTTCGCCCTTTATGAGAGCAATCGTCAATCCCTTCAGGCGGGGCTCCGCTCCAAGATACGAAACTGTGAGGTCGCGATCCTGTCGTACTTCAACAAGTGCTTTCCCAAAGGCCTTTGCAATACCATTCAAGAGTAACCACTCGGGCAATGTTCCCTCCGGAGCGTCCACACTTTGAGTTGCATACTGGAGCCTTTTAGCCCGGCTTATCATCAATCCGCTTTTCTCAAGAATACTTCGCGCTGGAAACACGACATGAGAGATTGCCGCGAGAGTCGAAGAAGAGTCAGACAAGAAACTCACAACATTCCTCGCCTTCGAAAAAAGCTGGCTGGCAGTAGCAACATCGCGCTCTTCCGAATCGAGACTGGTGTCCCCGAGACACAAGACCTGTGGATACGTTCCATTCGACAGCTCACGGAGGGCTTCTTCGTACGATTGCTCGCTCACCTCAGGCACTAAACCAGCGAACTCCGCACCCCTATAATTCGGTGCGTAGTCCGGACTGATGAGGATTTTTTCGACATCGGACAACGTCCTCTCTCGATAGGCGACGGCGACCTTGGCGTTCGGAAGAAATTGCTGAACAAACTGCTTCAAAACGACATAATCTTCAACGAGAAGATGAGGAGAAACGAGGATGAGGGTTTTCTCATCTCTCTGAATAAGTTTTGCGCCCTCAGCGAGACCAACCGGTGCGCCTTTCGCAAACGTTTGTGTCACCCTCGACTCAGGGAGAAAACGAGCGAATCCGTATCGACCTTCATCGCACAGCCATTCCTTATTAACTAAGGGATTCAATCGGGCTTTTACCTGAACGATCTCTCCATCTCTCTGGTGCACTTTCACGTTACATCCAGTTGAGCATCCCGGGCAGATACTTGGAGTCGCCTTGGTGTACCAAATCCGGGTATTAAATCTCCACTTCTTGTGTGTGAGCGCCCCAACCGGACAGAGGTCCACGACCGTTCCAGAGAGAGGGTTGTTGAGTTCTCGATCTTCGTTTACCGCGATGCAATATCGATCTCCTCGATTGAGCAAACCAATCTCTCCCGTCCCTGTAATCTCATCACAAAACCGTACACACCGCGTGCAGGCGATGCACCGCTCTCCATCGAGCATGACGGTCGGTCCAAGCGGTTCAGCTTTGACTTTCTTCACTTTGTTCTCGAGGAACCGACTCGGGCGCGCATTATACTCGTAGTGATAATCCTGTAGTTTGCAGTGCCCAGCCTGATCGCAAACGGTGCAATCAAGCGGGTGGTTGATAAGCAGCATTTCGAGAGTTGCGGCCTGAGCATCCTCGACTTGTTTGCTCGTGAGATGCGTTTTCACCTTCATCCCCTCTTGCACTTGAGTATGGCACCCAATCATGAGTTTCGGGGCGCCCTCGACTTCGACCTGGCACATACGACAGTTTCCAGGAATAGAGAGATGGGGATGATAACAATAGAAAGGAATATCGGTTCCAACAGTTTTGGCTGCTTCGATTATGTTGGTTCCCTTGGCAACAGTAACTTCATGGCCATCAATCGTTAATGTGACCATCTCTTTCTGTTGCCCGTTCGTTGACTGCTCTGACATGCTCGCGTCCCTTTCTCACTTGAGATTCTCTACGAGGTGGGCCCTCTCCAACAACCGCGCGGGGAGGACAATCTCGAATCTCTAGTGTTGCCCGATCTCAAAATCCATCGAAACCCGTTTCTTTGGAACCCCATTCATGACATCGCGTATGCGTGCACGAAACTGGTCCCGAAATTTCTGAATAAAACTTCTATACGGCAACACCATGGTGTCCCCAAAGGCGCAAATTGTGTGGCCACCGATCTGATTGCAGAGACTCTCGATCAGCTCGAGATCTCCCGGCTGACCTTCACCTGAAGCAATTCGACGGAAAACTTTCTCAATCCAATGTCCCCCCTCACGACACGGTGTGCACTGCCCGCAGGATTCATGTGAGTAAAAATGAGAGAGATTCAAGACAGCTTCAATCACATCGGTGGTGTCATCCATCACCATAAAGCCAGCACACCCGAGACTTGATCCGGCATTTTTCAGAGAATCGTAATCGAGGTTGACCCCCTTACATTCATCTGCGGTCATGACGTTTACAGATGAGCCACCAGGGATAACTCCAAGAAGCCTATTGCCACCCCGGACGCCGCCACACTCCTTTTCTATAAAATCGAGAAGCGGATATCC
>JAGRAO010000129.1 GCA_020434565.1 Bdellovibrionales bacterium | reverse complement strand
TTCGTCTCCCTCAGAACCTGCATCATAGTAGCTGAGGGGAGAGCGTCTACAATATTGATTATCTCGCAGAGAGAGATTCGCGTGCAGGCGCAAGTGGCTTTTTCATCAGGAGCTTCCAAAACCCTAGCGATTATTGTGCTTAACCACTCAACACGTTCAAACCGAGGAAACCGAAAGGGATAGAATGGCGGGCGACAAAGAAAACCCAAGCGAGGAAATTAACTCTCAAAAGAGCTGGGAGATCGCTCGAGCATATGCCGCAAAGGTCGGAGAGATTCCCGCGGCCTTCACCTCAAGCATCCGAATGCTCTTAGTCGATCAAGTAAAGAACAACAAAAAGATCTCAGTCGGAAACCAAACCCAGACAGCTCTCCTCCTCAATAGCCCTAGTTTTAAGGCGATGTTCTATTTCGCTGTAAAAACTTTTCGAGATGACGAACTCGCAGCCGTCACGAAGGTAACCCGAAGAACTCTCCCCTCGCTCTTCGAACCACTCGATCTCGCGTGTATCATGGGTATCTCGTTTCTCTTTCGGCGGTGTCGAAAGAAAGCTGCTCCTGACCTCTTTGACCCACTCGTTGAGCGCACCCAACGCGACGTAAACATCGGGGGCTATCTTGGCGATGCGATTCCAAAGATTGGCCTCGGGTATGGAATCCTCGTTGGCGGAATCCGGTACCTCTCTGAGGCTGCATTTATGCTCCACGATCCAGAAGGGTACCGACGCTACCATAATGTGCGAGAGAAAAAGGGCGTTCGCTTCGACCTTGACCTTGAGGTCAGCCGCTGGGGGTGTACAAGCCTTCAGGTAGGATCAGTTCTTCTCCAGACTCTTGGATTCGGAATCGAATTTGCCGAAAGCTTTGTTTATGGGCTTGATCCTCGGATTAGTGATGAAGCAACCACGGATCCAAATGTGTATCGGGTCAAGATCTCTGATATCTGGATAACTTCGTTGGCCACAGAAGGGAGTGCCCCGAATATCACCCACCGCGGAGCCTACTATCCACTCGAAAACGATCTCGAAACTCTTCTGAAGCTTATTCAGATAGAGCCTCTTCGCGGAAGACCAGAGGCGTGGCTCACGAAGAGCAAAGATGAACTCAACGAAAACTCTGCTCCCGAGCTGTTCGGAGCGAAACGTCCCCAAGAAGAAGAAGATCTTGACTCTGGCGCGATGGAAGAAGTTGTCGCTGCTCTTGAGGAATAAACGCTCTCGATCGAGCAGAAAATCCTATCGCAAGTCCTTCCAGCTCACCTGACGAGCGAGAAAATCGCAACTCTGCTCCATTCTCTGCTGAAGCAGCTCGCTCCCGGATTTTACAAGCGTTCGCAGCTTTCGCTGTTTCACGCGAGTCTTTGATTTCTCGCGTACACTTCGTAGTGAGCGAACCTTCCGTGAAATGTCAGTTGAGCCTACAATCAGCCGGATCCGATCTGAAAATCGAAAGACACTTGAACGATTAAGCAGCCGACGAAATCGAAGCCGTGCTCGACCCGAATCAGGAAGCGTATACGCTGGAAGCTCACACGCTCCGTCTACCACTCCTTCGAACACAAGCGACGAGGAAAAACTCATACCAGGAGTACCGTCGACGGTAGCATAGGCGTCACTGTTGATGGCGAGAGGACGGTTGTTTTTCCTAAGACTCCCAAACTGAGTAATCGAAAGCGATTCCTCTGGAAGACTCGGCTGAGGGTCTGCTCCAAGCGCTTGTAAAACATTCAAGCGACCACCTGAGAGTGTTTTCGTTCTGAGAGAAGACACTCCTGAAACTGAGTTCACGAGACTATCTTTGACTTGCTGTCCAGTATATTCGGGATACTGGGAGAGGACGAGTGCTGCCGCCCCCGTAACATGCGGGGCAGCCATTGAGGTTCCACTTAATTTTCCGTATCGACCTCCAGGGAGAGTACTGAGAATCTGAACCCCTGGGGCGGCAAGATGGACCGAAGATTTTCCGAAATTTGAAAACCACCCGAGATGATCATCAACATCGGTGGCTGCGACTGAGATCACGTTTGGAAATTCATAGTTTGAAGGGTAGTGAGGGAGAGAATCGTTATCTGTTCCAAAGTTTCCGGCAGCTGCCACAAAGAGCACCCCGCGCTTGTTGGCATAGTCAATCGCATTGCGAAGGAACTGGGAATCTCCGCGTCCACCAAAAGAGGCGTTTATAACCCGCACACCGTTGTCGACGGCATATTCGATCGCATCTGGGAGAAAAAAGGTTGTTCCGCTCCCACTTGCGGTGAGGAACTTGAGTGCGACTAACTTGACTTTCCAATTCACCCCGACAACGCCGAGGTCGTTGTTTCCCACGGCTCCGATCGTTCCGGCAACGTGGGTCCCGTGGCCGTGATCATCAAAAGGATCCCCATCACCATTTGCAAAATCCACTCCGTATACGTCATCGGTATAGCCGTTGTGGTCATCGTCAATTCCGTTTCCGGGTATCTCCCCTTCGTTGACCCACATATTCGAAGCGAGGTCTGGATGTGTATAATCTATCCCTGTATCAAGCACAGCGACGATAACGTCGCCCCCGGTAGTAGTGTCCCATGCTTCGGGGGCCTGAATTTTTGCAAGACCATAGAGATCCGATGCCTGACCTGTATAGTCTGAAGGGAGAGCATCAACCCGATAAACAAAGTTTGGCTCACAGATGAGCTCTTCTCGAGAGGCGCCGGCTTCAGCACGTAGGGCGTTACAAAACTCCTCTGCCTCTTGCGGATCATAGCTGGTGTCGACTGCTCCCGATTGCGCCCGCCGAAGTGGAATATTTGAACTGAGAAGAGTCCTGAGCTTGCCGTTTCGTTCACGACTTTCTTTCGTAGTGGCAAGATCTCCAAAGAGAGCCTCTCCGCGAGCTAAGTTACGAGCACGCGCCGTTTCGCCGACGAAAGAGACGACATACTCACCCGGGACGACCTCGGCAGCATCAGCAGCAAAAACACTCTGTGGGGAAATGATCAGATGGAGACAAGGAAGAACAAGAAAAGCGAAGAAAAGCGTAGATCGGAGAAGAACGTTCCCTTGCTCCCTGCGACTACCATATAAAACTACAAACAACATGAACAACCTCACAGCCAACATCCGTATCAGCAAGCCCGAAGGCGAACTTCAAAACCGTTGGATAAAAGGTCGTACGATCAAAAAATTTTCGTGATGCTTTTTTAGATAACGGCGTTTGCCAATTTAACATGCAAAGAGTCATGAGGAGAGCTTACGAAACTCAGTGAACGAGGAATTCGGATCTATCCCCCCGAAACAAGACGGAAGCGCTCCTGCAAAAACAAACGAGAGAAGCTAAAAGACTTACGCAAAGACTCCTACGAAGAGCTCCGAGGAGAGAACAGTCATTGCTTCAGGAGAGAAAGTTCTAAAGTTCCTTCTCGGATGAAACGAGAGAGGTTTTTCGCATTTAGCTCCGCGGACTGGGATGACACTTCAATGCGAGTTGGTGAGCAATTAACGAAAACAGCCGTTCCGCGGCCACTCGGGATGAAGTCCACCGAGTACCGAAAGTTTTTCTGGCCCGTCACGCCTCCATGAGTGAACCGCACCCCTTTGGGTTGAAGCTCCTGTTGCTGCGGGGCCGGTTCTTCCAAAAACTGACGAAAAAAAAGATTCACCCTATTTTCTGCCCCTACCACAGAAGAAGGCGAAAGAAAGAATTCCAGAGGAGTGTGTAAAATATCTTCTCGTGCCTGTTGCTCTATCGTAACGACTTCGACCTCATATTTGGGAGTTTCGCTGTTTGCAGAGGGGCTCGGACGTCGCTCATATTCAGCGCCAGAACTTGCGAATACGCGAGGAGATGCCGAACAGCCCACCAAAAGACTTACGGCTAAAGTCAGTAGCGATAAACCTACATGAGCGTTCCCAACATGCAACATACGGAAAGTGCCTTCCAGAGGTATAACACACGAGAATTACGAACTGTCAGAACAGCCGGCCCATTCGAGGCACCGATTGGACTTGTCTGACCCGTCGCTTTTGAAGAGGTTTTAGCTAAACGAGCTCCCGCAACCACAAGTACGGTTTGCGTTCGGATTGTTGAACTTGAAACCAGTCCCGTTCAGTCCAGAGACATAGTCTATGACTGTTCCGCGAAGCAAACCCGCGCTTACCGAATCAATAAAAATGGATACCCCGTCGAAATCTAAGGTCAGATCTCCCATTCGGGACTCTTTCTCAAAATCGAGGTTGTACTGATATCCCGAGCACCCTCCACCGACGACTGAGACTCGAAGACCATCTCCGGCCTCACCTTCCTCTGAAACTGCAACCCTAATTGCGTCCACTGCCGCAGGAGTAAGGTGAATCGGTCTATCATCCGAAGCAATAAATCCGCCGTTGGGAGTAGAAGAATCCGCCGAACTAGATGAAGAAGTCGCCTCTGACATTACAAAATTCCTTTGAAGTTACACCGTTTGAAACCATTCTTTCCTAACAACTTTCTCTCGGAACAGATAGAGGATAATGACAATCGTCGGTCCTCCTCAAGAAAGGAAAGAAAGCTTTCCCCTGGAAACCGGGGCTCTTTTCATTAGTTTACACCAGAGAGAAGAGACTCGGCAAACCTCGTCAATTCACAAGATGTTCTCACTGAGCCAGGGGGCTGAGCTACCGGCCAGAGTAAATTTTCATAATGTTCTGGAGCAGTTGAATGGCTTCCGGTTTTTCTCGCTGAAAAGAGTTTCGGCCAATGATACTTCCAAAGGCCCCACCTGCATTTAACCCTCTGATTTCCTCAAGGACCTCACTCTCTTTCTTCGCTGCTCCGCCCGAAAAGATAACGATTCGTCGACCTCCAAAAGCGCTCTCTATAACGTGTTTTGTACGCTCCGCTAAGGTAGCGATCGGGATTTCTTTTCGTATATAGACCTTTTTAGCTTCTTCAAGCTCGATTCGCTCTGTTGGAGGCTTTACTTTGATAATGTGAGCACCGATCTGCGCGGCTATATGGGCTGCGTAACTTACGACATCAATCGAAGTCTCTCCCTCTTTACTGATCTGCTCTCCACGGGGATATGACCACAAAACAAGAGGAAGTCCGTAACTCCGAGCTTCTTTGCCGATTTCACACACCTCCTCAAGCATCTCCTTTCGCAGCGCCGAACCGGGGTAAATGGTAAAGCCGATCCCAGAAGCGCCGAGCCGTACAGCTTCAGAGATTGGACAGGTAATTGCCGGTATCGGATTTGGATTTGAATACAGCGAATCGCTGTTGTTCACTTTCACGATCACTGGAATTTGACCGATAAAGTCATCAGCCCCGGCAGCAACCTGCCCGTACGGAGCTGCATAAGCGCTACAACCAGACTCAATTGCGAGCTCGAAGTGGTAGCGCGCATCGTACCCAGCAGGATTAGGGCCAAAAGTTCGGGCTGGACCGTGCTCAAATCCCTGATCTACCGGAAGAATTACCATTTTCCCAGTCCCGGCCAACGCTCCAGTGGAGAGCATCTGGAAGAGGTTCTTCTGGACTCCGTAGTTCTCGGAGCGATACCACGAAAGAATTTCCTTTACACGAGATTGGGTCGACATGAGATCTCCTTATGTTCTAGGGGATTGGCGCCGATATAATCATATGTGAGACCAGAACTCCACATATCGTTCGGGCATACGCATAACTCCCAGAAAAGGTTCTGGGTGGCATCATTATGTAAAATCCTCCTAGCAGTCTTGTGGATAGCTTCTCTCTCGCCGTGGGGGGAGGTCTGTGCCCAAAAACCGGGAAGAGCTTCGAATTCTCGTCCAGTTGTTGAAAAAGCAGCTTCAAAGATTAAGAAGAGACAACAGAGCGTTGCCCTTGAGTCCGCACGACTCCGATTCGCTCCGATGACACTCCCCGGTGGAAGTTCTCTGACTCTTGTCACTCCGGTCGAATGGGAAGCGCTCTCAATTATCGTTACCTCGGCGCTGAATGATCTCCACGGAGAGCTTTCCGAGTTATTTGGTGGTCTTCCAAACGTAAAAACGAGTGTTCGCCTTATGGAAGCAGATCGTTTTTATGAGAGAACCGGAGCTCCTCGTTGGACGAACGCTCTCTATATTCGAAACCAGATCATCATTCCAATTGTGGATCCGTTTAGACTCGATACGGAGAATCTCCGTCGTTCCGTGCGGCACGAGTACACTCATGCAGTTGTGAGCGCTCTATCAGGGGGCAGATGCCCGGGATGGCTTGACGAGGGCCTCGCTCAGTGGGCCGAAGGGGAAGCAAATCCCGCGCTCGCACCAGCCCTCGCCCAGTGGCTCCAGTACAAACGGCCAGTCTCCCTCTCTCTCCTCCGTGGGGGCTTCACGAAGCTTGACTCAGATATGGTTCCAGCGGCTTATGCTCAATCTCTCTTTGCTACCAAGGTCGTTATGAAAAATCAGGGTTTTGAAAAGCTCGGAGCATATCTTCGTGAACTGAAGACCCAAAACGATGTGAACCAGGCCTTCGTGGACTCCTTTAAGTTGAGTATCCCGGAATTCGAAGTTCAGCTTGGCCGTGAGTTAAAAGACTGGTCCAAACAAGATGGCTTTCGCCGAGCTCACATACTTGAGCAATAAATTCAACTTTGGGGCCCAAAGCCCCCTATACCATCCAAATTGCGAGAAAATAATAACTGGGGTAGTTTCTCTCAGGGATTTCCCTTACGACGAACGATTCACGTTGAATCCGGATTGCGAGAGCCTGCCGGGAGTGAGCACACGGTGCCTGTACCGGCTGAGTTATGCAGGCGATATGGCTGAGCAGACGATATGCTTGAGCAGACAATATGCCTGAGCAGACAATATAGTTGAGCTATGACCGAGCCAAAACGAACGATTCTATTTATCGATGACGAAGAGTTGATGCGTGATGTCGCTTCAATGATGTTCGAAGAAGTTGAATGGAAGGCCTATTTTGCTGCCAGCGGTAAAGAAGGAATTGATCTCTACCGCTCCCACCAAGCAGAAATAGACTTGGCAATTATCGACTTTAGTATGCCTGAAAAAAATGGCGTCGAGACAGCGTTAGAGCTTCGGACCATGAATCCAGAACTTCCGATCCTTATCGTTTCGGGACTCATTACCGAACAAGAACTCGGACCTCTCGCGGGTCAAGATGGCATAGCTTTCTTGAGGAAACCTTTTCACCTTCAGAGTCTGCTGCAGAAGCTAACAACATTTCAGTAGGGCATCTCGGTAGAGCCCATGTCTCGCTTGAGGGGCTTACGCCTGGGCTGTTCTAAGCTGCGTCTTTCAGGCTTTCTTGAGCTCTTTTTGCTCGTTTTTCGGCTGACCATGCCTTTCCAGCAGATTGCTTCTGCAAAAGATTGGTTTGACGGAATTTTCTTAGCACTCCACTCTGAAAAGATTTCCACTGAATGGTTTGAAGATTGAGTTACATGGGGGACTCCCGGCCATGTTCGATTCCCAGCTCCTGAATAAAATCGCTGCTACGGACGCTCCCTTCCGGCTTCAATACGAAACTTATCAATCTCCTCGCACAACCTTTCAAATACGCCTTTTGCTTCTCCAAGCTGCCCGGCCTTTCCGAGGCGCTCCAGGGTATAGGCCAGATGGTAGGCCGACATGGCCCCAATATTTCCGAGCGCACTTTTAATCGCATGGGCATGCATTTCAAGATTCTTTGATTCAGATTGCGATACATCTTCACGAATCTGATCGATCTGATGCGGCAGGTCTTCAAAGAACATGTCATACAGCTCAAAGTACAGTTCCTTGTCGTTTTCGACTCTATCAAACGCCCCCTCTCTATCAAAAATCGGATGCTCTTCGCTCACTGTCTCAACTCCTTCCGCTTCTCTTGTACATCAATTGCCACCCACGGCTTAGGCTCTCGTAAAGGAAACCAGCTCTACGTAAGCCGCTTCAGCAGCTCACGAGCTATTACCAGGCGCTGAATCTGACTCGTTCCTTCGTATATCTGGAGCAGTTTTGCGTCTCGCATGCACTTTTCTACGGGATAATCTTTTGTATACCCATACCCTCCAAAAATCTGCACCGCATCGGTGCTCACCTTCATTCCCATATCCGCAGCAAAACGCTTTGCCATACTCGACTCAAGCGAAGCCGAAATTCCTCGATCAATCAAGTCAGCAGACCTGTAGGTAAGACGCCTCGCAGCTTCAATGTCCGTAGCCATATCTGCAAGCATTGATTGGATCGCCTGAAAATCACTGATCGGTCGAGAAAACTGTTTCCGCTCACTCGCATATCTCAGAGCGTGCTCGAATGCTGCCCGAGCATTCCCCACCGCGATAATCGCAGTCATAGGACGACTGCAATCAAGAGTATGCATGGCTATACCAAACCCCTGTCCTTCATCTCCGAGGCGGTTTTCGATCGGGATTCGTACGTTCTCAAACGTCACACTAACCGTGTTCGAGCACCGTTGCCCAAGCTTATTTTCGTGATGTCCCGTGGAGATTCCCTCTCGTTCAGCCGGGACAACCACCGCACAGATCCCTTTATGCTTCGCGCTTTTGTCGAGCGTCGCAAAAACCGTATACTGAGAAGCGTGTCCTCCGTTGGTGATCCACTGCTTCTGGCCATTCAGGATATAGTGATCTCCGTCTCGCTTGAGAGAAGTACTGAGACCCCCTGCATCTGAACCGGCTCCCGGTTCGCTGAGACAAAAAGAAGCATACTGCCCCTGCTCACAGATCGGCTTAATAAACTTTTCCTTTTGCTCCGGAGTTCCATAGAGGCGAATCGGGGTCAGAGCAAGATCGTTCACAACAATAGAAGTAGTAACTCCGGCACACCCCCAAGCAAGCTCTTCAATCACAATACAAGTATCAAACAGGCTCAAATCAGTGCCGCCGTAGGGTTCTTCCTGGTAAAGATTCATCAATCCAAGCGAATGTGCCTTCTGAAGTAGCTCGTGCGGGAAGGTCGAATGCTCGTCAAGTTCAAGTGCTTTCGGACGAATCTCTTTCTCAGAAAACTTTCGCGCCTCAGCTTGGAGAGCAAATTGCTCCTCGCTTAATTCGTGGTCATATTCCCAGCGCATCAACTCTCCTTAGCCGCAAGACTCTTAAACAATACGAGACAGAAGGGTCCAAAATTTTCGACCCAGTTCCCGTCGGCAAACCGACAAAATGCACGTGCATCGATGCCCTGAGCTTACCCCAGACGAGCGAAACCCGAACAGGCAATTTTCAGGAGTTGAAGAAGAAGCCGTAAACACTCGACTCTTGAGGTCAATATCTCTAAAAAAATGAAAACTGCCGATACGTAAGGGATTGCGGATCCCAATCGGAGCGTCTCCGGGCAAAGCACAGAGACTTCACGTAGTGTGATTAAGCTTCAGAACACTTGACGGGATCACCCTTCCTAAGCCGCCTGACCCGCAGTAACGACTTCTCTGTCGATTGAGCGAGCAAGCGACCCTTTCGCACCACCGAGAGAAGCGGAGAGCTTTTCAGCAGCCTCTTCGATGGTAGGGACGATGCTTTCGATCTTCGCTCGATACTGAGGAGCGAGAACTTCGAGTGCGCCGATGACGGCACCACCGTTTCCGCGAACGACCTGACAAATAGTGACCACATCCGCCTCTACAGCTCCACGATCGACGATTTGCCCGTTTGATCGGAGTTCGTTGAGTTGATTCTTGATCGCAGCGTCCTGTGGAGAGTTACCAACAAGGATCTCGGCCAACACTGAATCTGGGAGCTGAGCTGTGAGAAGACGGCCCACAACGGACTCCTTGGCATTAAAAGAGATTCCCACCCTTGGCGATACCTTTACAGGTCTCTTGGACTCAATACTAATTGGGTACTGAACAATTCCGTTCTGGAGCACTGCCAAACTCGCTGTCTCTCCGATATCTGCCGAAAGGACTCGAAGCACAGGGGTAGCCCGTTGAACAAGACTATTTTGCATCAGGTACGACTGACCGAGTTCGAGACTTTTCACGCCGAGCCGATAGTCTTCAGTCTGGGCGTTTTGCTCGACGTACCCTCTCAGTTCAAGGGTCGCAAGGAGTCGAAACACGTTATTTTTGTGCAGCTTAAGCCGCTTTGAGAGTTCGGTAACCCCAACCTCACCACCAGCTTGACAGAGTTCTTCCAAAACATCGATTGCGTGCGAAACAGACTGAATCATGTAGTTCGCTTTTTCTCGCTTGACCATCGCCATCCCTTTTTATGTCCAACTCGAATTAACGTTCAACGCAGAAATTGAACATTCGTGTTCAACTCCAAGACCTACCAACCTCTTCTCTCTCACCAAACTTAGTTTTGCAGCCTACTGAACTCTGCCGAACGAGTCCCGAAACGCCCTACATTCTTTCGTCACCTGCACTCTTTATTCACCCGCTTTTTCTTATAACCGTTTCATTGAAAACGTCCGGAAAACGGGCTTCTTCAAGCCAGTCTAGCGGGAGCGTCCCTCTAAACGGGAAAAGAACGGGGCGGCAGGCACACTCTGAGGGCTACCACAACTATCTGGAGAAGATCTCAGAAAATTCTCAGTCTTGTCAGATATAAAGGTTCCTTCTCTACGAAAAAAGAAACCGTTCGATTGCGGACTTTATATCGAAATCTCCCAAGCAAGCAACCTTCTTTTAGAACACCGATAGAGATTTATAGTGATCGG
>JAGRAO010000012.1 GCA_020434565.1 Bdellovibrionales bacterium | reverse complement strand
CTTTCAAAAGATCTATTCACATTTTGTTAGGCATATTCCAGTCCGAGACGATGAATTTGAATTCCATCTCTTGGAGTTTGTCCCAAGCGATCTGTCCGTCAGCAGCTTCATACACATTATTGAAGCCAAGCTGTTTGAGACAGTTCTTAACAATTCTTCTCATAGTGGAGAAATCATCCACGACGAGAATCGGCATATCTTTATCCACTTTCCCAAGTACGCTCATTGCTCACCTATCGAGATTGGTTCCTACGTGGAGGTACAATCGACAGACACACTCGAAAAATTAAGAAAAAGGAGACGAGAGCGCCGCGGCCAAATTTCCAGGGGAAAAAGAATTCCTTAGTTATTACAAAGAATTACGAAGAAAAGCCCGGAATTCCATAAAATCACATAAATCGGGCTCTCCCTCAAATAATCACCGTATCGCACAGGTTATGAGCTCGCAGAGAGGAGTCTCGGGAAGGGAGTCGATCTTGTACCCGCAGCTTTGCTCGATAGGACATGGACTCAAAGAGTTCACAAGGGAACACAGTCTTGTTAATTTGCCAGATCCAAAACTAAGAAAATAGTTTGGGAGGTCCTGATAGCTCAAGCTGCAGAGCTTCAGGGACAAGCGCGAGATCCTCAATGTCGTAGAGTAACGGAGAGCGATACACACTTGGCTCCGTTCTTCGAAATGCACAGTTTCTTTCGGACTCCGGTAAGACCAACATGGGGAGATCGTCAAATCGAAGGAGCATTCCGCGTTCGCTGTTCGGTGGCTCTACAAAAAACATTCCCTTCGGTAGGGCAGAGAGCCTTTCTTTTTCGGACAACAACTCACCGTCAGGTCGACAGAGCCAATTGTCACAGAGGATTTGCTGACTCATACTTACGTCGCCAGAAGGTACGAACAGCAACCCTATGCACGGCAGCGGCGCGAACTGCGAATATGGACTTTGTACGGCACCACTAACTCCTGCGGCTATGCTGTGTTCCTTGAGGACCTGTTCAGCTCGGAGCGTGGCGTATCGAACTCTCTCACTCAAAGAGTAGTCTCTCAAATATTGAGCATCTGCCATTCGTTCATGAGCGAGTTGGAAAGCTCGCTCGACAAACTCCTCGAGCGGCTCTCTCATTGGAATACCGAAGACTCTTTGCCGCTCTCGAACAGTAAGATCAAGTCGAACATGCAACGGGAGCGGTTCTCGTGACCCGTAGAGGTCTCCAAAATTGTAAAAAAGAGTTGCGATCTGATTTTTGCTCGGACGGTTCACCGGTCCCCAACCGCTCCAATTCTTCACGGGTTCAGAAGAGTGAAAGATAACTTCCGCTCCAATTGGGAGGAGAGGGCCTCGAACGAGGTGTTCTTTCACAATCTCTCGAAGTTCATCTCCGAACTTTGCTCCTGAGACAAATTCGAGAGACTCGTGAACTCCCCCCGAAATAGTCTCCGAGCCCATTGAAAATCGAATCGCAGCCAAGTCTTTCACCTCATGTCTGAATAGCAGGCAAAAGATACGGGCAAATCCTTTGTTAATCAAAAATGAGGCATTCGTTAAGATTCGGTGACGTGCTAGCGTGAGAAGCATGGGTTTGGACGCCTCAGCCGATTCTGAAAGAGAAGGACTTCGATTAGCGGAATCATCACCGCTATCTCGGATGTCTTTTTCCCAAAGCTCTATTCGCGAAGAACTCTTGTCGGGCCACTCACTCGCTGAACAAGCCCTGGTCCGGGATAGACTTGAGCGAGCTAAATCTTTGACTTCCGGGTCGAAATTAAATCTTCCACTGCCAAGTGAGGCAGTCAGGAGCAAAGTTCGAGAGCCCGAATTTCGCGACCTGCTCGGTCTTGTTGATGCGCCTTCTGGAGCCCGATTCGTTGATTTTGCGAATCAATTGTCGGTTGTTTCGGGGAGGGTCCGCTTGCTTCTCGATGCTTGGGATGGAGAATCGATGAAGATTGCGGCTCAACGAGAATTCGAAGAAGCAAGAGAGTCGCTGAACTCATACCTGAAACGCTTTCCCTTTTTATACGAAAGGGTTCTCAACGTTCTCGAACATCACGATTTGCGTATGGGCTTAGAGTTGTCCCCCGTTCAACGGCTTGAGTATACCGCTGCTATCATGGAAACGCTGAATCCTACCGCAGTGACCCAACTTGACCTTCTCACGAAAACTCTTCGTATGACCGAGGTTCCCAGTCCTATCGAGTACTATGGGGAGTTTCAGTCGTCACTCGTCTTTCTTGGAATTGCTGTCATGATGGGGCATCTCTCAACCTCGGCCCAAACTTCGCAAGATGCCACGAATACGCTTTTTTCATCCCTCGGTCTTCACGGACTAAACAGGGCCTCTGAGGTAGCTTAGAGGGCGTCCTAAACCGTAGTCATGTACCGTCCCCACCTTGAATACCATAGTGAAACTGCTACTGTTACCGGAATCTAGTTTCTTGGAATGAGTTATGAAGTCCGGAGTGATCCCTCGCGCGGCTGGGGTAATGCTTTTGTCAAACGCTCTTCTCTCTGGATGCAGCGGTCCGCGCAGTGCGAGTGATATGGTATCAGAAGCGAGGGGGGTTGTTGAAATGGATCGATATTCGGCTGGCTCCTACTTAGGACTTGTGGATGAAGTTCGAACTGGTGGGCAGAGTGGGGTGGACCAGGCCTGCATGGCTCATGCGATAGCTTCGGGAGTCCCGGTCGGAGGATGGGTCCCTGCTGGTTTTACCGCGGAAGTGTACTCTAGTGGTTTGTATCACGATCAGTCGGGCGGTATTCCGATTGATTTGTTGGCGCGGGGAAATTTCATCGAAACGACTGAAACAAACGTGTTGGCCTTTATAGAGAACCAGTCAGAAGAGCTTCGCTCCCTGTTGGAGCCTCTTATTGAAAAAGTGCAGAAGAACCCAGCCGATCCGAGCATCCGGACCGAATTGCAGGTCGTTACCACCGATGGAACTCTGATTATTACCACTGACAGCCCACGTTTGACTGATGGGACAGTCATTATGGAGGGCCTCGCCAAGAAATACGAAAAACCTTATTTCATTATTACTGTATCTACCGAAGATCTCGTGCCGCAGGAACAGATAGCCGATGCACGTGTTTGGCTCACTGTTCACAATATTCACTCGCTCAATATTGGTGGTCCTCGAGCGAGTCATGAAAAGGACTTTGGCCTTGCCATATCTCAAGTTGCAACCCAAGTTCTTGATGAACTCTTTCGGGAGTAGGGCATGATATTGAGGGGAGCGCTGGTTCCGCTATTTCTCCTGATTCTTTGTCTGGTGTGCTCATCGACACTACGGGCAGAGCACCCGAAGGTAAAACGGCTTGTCGTTCAGGGTGCGATTTATGAGGGAGATGTTCCAGTAAATCTCGGTTCAGGACTCTTTGTTGAAAAGAGTACCCGAAAGAACGCCACCTTGCTTTCAGTGAGTGACGTATCGATTGATGTTGAGGGTGCTCTTAAAGGCCCCTTTATTGCTGAAATCAAACTGAACTCAGACGGTTCCTCGGTTGAGCGGCTTTTTCCGATCGAAGATCCAAAGCTTGATCTCGAAGGAATTACCGCTCGAAAAAATGGCCAGGAAATATGGGCTGCGGATGAAAGTGGTCCAAGCCTTGTTCAGATTGAGCGAGCGACTGGCCATTCCGTAAAGCGGCTCATTGCTGGAGAAGGCCTTCCGACATACCTTTCCCATGCCCAAGCGAATCGCGGATTTGAAGGGCTATGTGCAACCCCTTCTGGCAAGCTTGTAGCGATCCTGCAATCAACTCTTGCGGAAAATCGCTCTCAGAAAGAGCATTCAGTTGTGACCCGAATGCTTCGGATCGATCCGGAGGCAAAGCGTTGGGAGACCTTTGTCTATTTACCGGAAATAGAGATGTACAATAATTCTTCGGATGTTCGCCTAAGCGGTGTTACTTGTCTCTCCGATGATCAATGGCTCGTACTGGAACGAGGTGCTCTTGCGAACGGAGGATATGCAAATCGCGTCTATCTTGTTGACGCACAACTGTCGAAGCCCCTCAAAGATGAAGAAGCGCTTGAAATAGAAGATGCGAAGAACGTTCATGATCTCTTCAGGAAGTTTAATGTCCAACCTCTCGTAAAAACTCTTGTGCTTAATCTGCGTCACTACGGATGGCCCTTCGAAAAATCTGAAGGGATTGGCGTTAGTGATGATTTCAAGACCCTCTATGTCTCAAATGATCCTGATCCAGAGAAGAAGGAAAAGAGTGAAATCTGGCGATTTCTCTTCGAAAAGCCTCTCTGGACAAGGCCGTGTTCGATCAATTGGGCGTTCTCTCTGATCGCTCTAGCCCTGATGATCGCCGGCGTATCACTCGTTCTTCTCTTATGGTCGAAGCGAGTGAAGGAGTTGAACTCGTAGCTTGCGGAGTTTCCCAAGTCGTGGACGGCGGCGCGTCAACTTCTTTTTGATCCGATTCAGGCCACGCTTGAGCTGTATCGCCCTTGGGGAGGATGGAGGATCCTCTTGCTCATACTCCTCAAGATATTGTGATCGAGCTGTAAAGAACTGGTCAGACAAGGAAGTAATCTGAGTCTGAAACCTTCGAAATTGTGGAAGTCTCGCCCGCAAGCTCTGGAGGACACTTTGAGGGAAGTCATTCTCTCTTTGCTCGAGCGCCCTTTGTTCTTGCCCGTCATTTGGAGCTGCGTCTGGGGCGAGTTCAGAGAGAAACTCCTCGAAGGTGAGGTTGAAGGGAGTTACCACATCTGGAACCGAATTCCAGCGCATCCCACCAGTTCGTTGAGTAAGCTGGTTGATTTCGTTGATAACCAATTGAAAAAGAGCCTGCAGGTCACCGACAGGAAGTTCCAAACCGGGACCATCGAGTGATGGATCGTAAGAATTTCCCGGAAACGCTGAAGCGCATTCTGATATTCGGTAGAGCTGAATCTTCGTTTCGTCTCCAATCACAAGATGGCTCGGTTCTGTTCCATTGAGCCCACTTACTCGCACAGAGGCGAGCGTCTTTCCGAAACCTGTCCATCCTTCTCCCGAAGTGAGCTCTCCGATCGGAACTTCTCCAAAGGAGACCCGAGCAAAGGATACGAAAGAACCTCCATAGGCCCCAATCGCGAGGTCTGGCCGTGCATCTCCATCAATATCTCCAACTGGAGCCACCGAGGTTCCGAAAGCGTCTGCGCGGATAGTCGGACTCGGTCCGAACTCTCCAAAGAGAGCCCCACGAAATTCAAGATTTTGATTCACGATTATCACCGTGCCTGCCTCGGGTCTAAAAAACTCTCCTTGATTGACTAAAGATTCGAAGAGGCCGGCGAGCTCCTCAACGATCTCGCCTTCGCCTGGCGCACCGATCGCAAAGAGATAGTCCCCATTCACATCTCGCCCAAGAGGCGAAAAGGAATCTCCAAGTCGCGCGTTTCGGAGTCCAAGAGTGAGAAACCCGGAAGCCGCGCCACTCGAGGAGAGAGCGAAAATGCCACCGATATGGTCGAGTTGGGATCCAAGGAGGGAAAGATCGGTTGTCACAAAAAAACGTGACGACAAAGGATCCCCATATGCCCCAAGAATTTCATGAATTCGGATATCGCGCCTATTTGCGAGAAAGTCCGGCAGTCCTGCCGAAGAGAATTTCCAAGTGGACGGAGAGCCAGTAGGAGCCAAAATTCTGCCGCCGTAATTCATGGCTGAATAAGTCGCTCTCACTTCGGCTGGCTCAAAGGTATCCGCTTCAAACATCTGCGTGCACTGTTCGACAAGCGGGCCAGTGGGGTCCTGTGGATCCGCAATCAACGGGACAGAAGTGCACTCGTAGCGGCCTGAACCAATAGGAAGACATATCGATTCGTCTGGAACGTCACTGCATTGATTATAAACAAAAAATCCATTCGGCCCGAGTCTCGCTCGCTCACCACACGAATCGGGAAAGAACGGATAGCCGCTCCCGTTCCCGTACATCGCGGGGATGTTGTTATAGGTGTGGATATCGCTCTGGTTTGGTTCGCGGCAGTAGAGAGGATCGCAGAACATTCCAGAAAATTCTGGAGATTGAGCCGTCAGGATTCTTGATCCATTCGCGGCCACCAATCTTCCCATTTGAGAGCTTATGGAGTTTTCGTAGCAGTACTGAAACTGCCAATCTTCAAACGGATACTCATCTGTCACTGACCTGCGATAGGGGTAAGACGAGCTAAAGTTGAGATTATTATTCTCAAGCGGTATTCCATCCTCCTCCGCTTGGCCATCGCCGGATGAATCTATAAAAGAGCGTTCAGGCTCGAGTTGACCAGTTTCGAGATTGTAGACGGAGACCTTTTGGAGTTCTGGAGGAGCTGTCATGTCGTGAGAACTACTCAATCGGGGTTTGACGAACGACACGAACATGGAGTTTCCAAGAAAAGCGACTTTTGCCGTGGCCCCATTCGGTACTGAGATTGTACGAACGGTTTCGAATTCCTCCGATGGAGAAACTCTTATGAGAGAGAGAGAGTTTCCGACTTGATATGCAAGATAGTTTGGATGACCGGTGAAAACTGATGAAAATATTTTCTCTGGAGAATCCGAGAGTGTGGCAATCGGGCTACAATCGGAATGGGCAAGAGGGACGTAGCTGAGGACGAAAGAAAATAATAGAACGGCCCGGCGCGTCAGAGAGAACAACGACATGAGTAACCTCTTTGTCTATCTAAACTGTATGGGACCGCCAAAGAGAGTTATGGGAGAGGCGAGCGATGCGTTCCCTAGTTGTTCCCTCTTCATTAAAAGACGAACAATTTCGAGTGGATCCTGATGTGGTGGCCGGCTCAAAAGAGATTCCTGCGGTGCCGTCAAGAGATAGGGAGCACGAGGTCCTGAGAGATCCTCAAGCTCGCTCTGCATGTCTGTCCAACGTCACTCTTTTTCTCGAATTCGGGAAGAGCTCTTCTTTTCGCGGCGCGCCTCTCGCGGCCATGGAGCTTGAAGGGTGAACTCTTTCAAAATCTTTACGAGGGCTTCGGCGTTTTGATCCATTTTGATGAATCTCCAACCAGGAGTATCGGGAGGCGACAAGCTCGCCTTTTGGCTCTGAAATACCTCAAGGGTTGCATCTGAAGCGTCCTTGGTTCGTTGAGCAATACGAGCGCATGCGATGTGATCGGGTACTGAGCACCACAATTTAGTAACGGAATGGCAATGAGATGCCAAGTCCTCGCATAACGCACGATCTTGAGTCGTCCCATGTACAGCGTCAATCACGACAGGGAGTCCTTGAAGCAGGAGATTTTTGGCAGTGGAGTAAAGCTCTCGATAGGTCTCCTCAGAGTGTTCATGAGAGTACCACTCGATGGGCAGCTCTTGATCAAGTGGAGTCTTTGCAAGATGTTTTCGAAATACATCGGATCGGAGATGGAGCGCTCCAAACTGTTCTGAGAGAAGTCGACCAAGGAATGTCTTTCCCGATCCAGACAATCCGCCAATCACGGTAAGAGCTGGGAAGTTCGGGGTGAGTGCACTCTGTGCAAGAGATATGTATTCGAGAAGTTCCGGGGTGTTCTGTGGGTGGTCGTGTTGTTTCAAAGCGATTGAAAGAACCTTTGATCGAACAAGGGCGCGGTAGCTCAAAAAGAGAGGGAGAAGGACGACACCCTCATAATCAAAGGACTGCTCAAGGTAAATATTGAGGGCGCTCCACGCGAGATGTGATTGGTTTAGCCTCCAGAGGTCCATGAGAAGGAATGCAAAATCAGCCATCGTATCGATGGCTGCATATTTTTCATCGAACTCGATCCCATCGAAGGGAAATGGCTCGTTCTGGTAGAGACAGATATTCCCAAGATGAAGGTCGCCGTGAACAAGTCGAACATGCGATGGCTGTCTCCTCGTGATTTCCTTCCGAAGTTTGTGGAGCGTGTGTGTGAGCGCTGCGTTGAACTCGCGAGAGAGAAGTTCTTTCGGGATAAGGGCGAGGCAATCGTTCACGAGTTTTTCAAAGAACTCTGGTACAAAAGAATTTGGTCGTGGTTCCGCCTCAATATGAAAGCGAACGATCTTTGAGACCAGTCTCTGCAAGAGTTCCGGAGAAACTCGATTCTGTGAGACAAGATTTGAGAAGAGGTCTTGCTGTTTAAAGCGCCGCATTTTCAAGACCCGCTCACTCTGCTCGCCGTTCGTCCCCCACGCCACGTTACCGTCTTTAAGCGAGAGCTCCCTTGTCTCAAGATAGAGAGGTGCCGCATACCGTCGGTTCAAAACTAATTCTCGCTCAACAAAATCTGAGCGCTTGTGATCATCCGAGAAATCAAGGAATGAAAGCTTCACTGCTTTTTTGAGCTTGTATGCAAATTCTCCCACGAGAAAAATATGGGAGATGTGCGTCTCAAGGTGATCGACATCAACTGGAGAATCGCCGTAGCTTCTCCACGAAAGCAGAAACTCGATAAAAGGCCTTTGTCGTAACTCTGGTGTGTCAGGCAGCATCGTTTTCAACCAAGGGTCTATGAACAATCTCCTGAAATGAGAGATAGCTCGCAAACATAAGGAAGCTAAAACAGAGTACCCCGAAGAACTGATCGATTGGAGAGAAAAGCGCAAGGATCGCATGGAAAAGGACCCCAGTTTGGAGAGCTGCTTTTTTGTATCTAGGGATCCAGAGGGAAAGTCCTAATGTGAGTTCAAATGCAATCGATGAAATGGCTAAAAGTTGAAGTACTTCAATCGAGGGGATAGAGAGCTCAAAGAATGATCGCTCAAAATACACTTTTAAGATTGCACCAGAAAGGTAAGAGGAGTTGCACTTCGCAAAGGCAGTCGCAAGATAGACGATGCTTGCCTGTACGCAAATGCAGCGGTGGTAAAACCCGCCAACACGATGAGGTGAAGTATTCGCGAGCGCGAAGAAGAAAAGCAAGATGCACGCGAGAAACACGTGATTTGAGTAGTATCGTTCGTCACATAAAGTGAAAACCAACAAGGTCGTTGCCCCTAAGGCAGCGGAAAGCGCGACGCGCTTCGCGAGAAGAAGATCCAGGGCACTGAGCAAGAGGACGATCGTTCCTCCTTGAGTCAAAAATCGGATAGGGAGTCCCCAAGAATTCGAAACCACAGGAATAAAGCAAGGGAAACTTTTCGCAAGATACACAGTGACCTCAAGCGATTCAAACACCAAAAGGAGCAATGCAACTGCGAGTAAACGTGCTTGCATCTTCATTGAAGTGAATCGGCTCCCTCTCCGGTTGAGCAGAGAAATCTCTCCTTCTTAACATAAGGGCTCTCATCTTCGAGGCGATAATACGACAGCGCAAGAGCATCTTCCCGATTACAAACACATTGAAGGAGGTCTGGAGTAAATTGAATCTCTGATCGGATAAGGAGATGCCGCTCTCGTAGCGAGGTTTCACTGCCGTTTGATGCGACTGCCGTTAAGCTCCAAAAAGCAGGAGGGCGAGAAAACATCTGCCAAGCAAACCTCTGAGCGCTCTCACCAGAAGAATCCACGAAGACGACAAGCGCTACTTGCAGGGAAAAGAAGAGCGAGACGAGAAAGATACGCATGCTTTGAGATAGTGGGAGGGGGTATATCCTTGGTAACGCTACTCTATTGATAGGAGGGCGTCGAGAGATGGAATCCCCATTCGAAGGGCTTTGGTTAGTGCAATTGTTGTCCCTAAGGTGAGAGTAAGGGACTTTTGGTTCCCTCCTTCCATGGAGCTACAAGCATGCTCGGACTATCTCGTTCATCAAATAGAGAACCAACCCAGCCCGTGAATCCGAAACCTTCTGCCAGAAGTCAGGAATTTGAACTTTCGGATACGCTCCCAAGCGGGTTTCGAGAGGTCTTACGAGGAGATGATCCGTTTAAAAGGATTGAACAGGAACGGAGTGAGAGGCGATCACGAGAGGATCGAGAGCGCAAAGGATCCGATCTCCCTGTCGAGCAATCTCAGACGAACGGGGTCACTCAGGTTGTTGACTGCGCTAAGAATTTTGTCGCCGGGCTTATCAAACCATTTGCTTCCTTTGTGAGATCTCCACGAGGTTTCGCTATCGGGACTTCGACTGCGGTTGGTGTCGCTGTAGCTTCTGCTCTTGCGCCTCAGATAGTCCTCCCGGTAGTTGTCGGACTCGGTGCCGGAATAACCATCTATGAAGCGACTAAATTTTACAGGATGTTTCGAAATGCTGAGTCACCCCAAGAGCGAGCGAAGTCGTTTGTTCATCTGGGAGAGGCCGTGGTTGCAGGTGGACTTACGTATTTCGGATTAAAGTCAATTCTTGGGGCTGGTGCATTGGCTCTTGAGGAGGTGGGATTGGCAGGGCTCATGTTTGAGGCGGGCGAATCCGCTCAGATTGCTGGCGAAGTCGCCGAAGTTGGAGTGGCGGCGAGGCTCGCTGCTACTGAAGGTGCAGCTGCTCTTCAGGAGAGCGCTCTTGCGGCTGAAGAGGGCGTTTCAAGTCGGGGAATTTTCGCACGGGCATTTCGTGGAATCCTCGGACGACCGGATGCAAAGAAAGTCAAAGAGATTCTCACCGAGGAGGCGCCAGAAGAAGCAAAAAACGAACGGAGTTGGGGTGCATTTTTTCGCGAAATTCGCGCCGTAGTTCGGGGTGAAGGCAAGGAAAACCCTCCAGAGAGAGAAGATTCTGCTCACACATAGATTTCCGTTGAGTGAGCTTCGACGATGAATTTCTGATCAGGGTTGAAATTCTCCTTCATCGCGTTATGGTTTTGCGGTGAGAGGAAATCTGAAAATGACGCCAAGCAAATTATTCCAAATCGGAATGGTTGCCGGAGGAGTTTGGCTCTGTCTTTTCATCGCTCAGAGAGGGGCGCAACCTTTTCGATCGAACTTACCCAAGGATGCCCCTCAAATTTCGGAAGAGATGCCAATTGCGCGAGCCACTCTCTTCGATTCAGGCGCGGTAGCTCCCGGATTTACGTTATATCCCGAGTTGGGGAATGCTTCGGTCCAATTGCTTGGGCCGCTTGGAAAAATTGTTCATCGATGGCCGATAGACGCCACTCGAGCGAGACTTTTGCCCTCATGCAACCTTTTAGTGCTTCACGGATCGAAATGGGGGCTTGAGCAACCTCGATGGAGCGCACTTTCAAACGTTCTCCGAGAATATTCGTGGGATGGAGAGGTCGAATGGGAGTACAAAGATCGATTCCGATTGCACCACGATGCTCAAAAATTGCCCTCAGGAAATTATCTTGCTCTACGCAAGACTGAGGTCGGAGCCAGAGAAAAAAGGAAACTCTTGGACGATCCGAAGAAACGAGTCTTAAAATTTCGCTCCGATGAAGTTATTGAGATTGACCCTTTAGGAAATGTGGTTTGGCAATGGATTGCGCATCGCCATCTTGATCTCAATAGTTGTGGAAGGGCACGATGCATGCTGAACGAAAAGATCTTGAAGGGGCAGGATGAGTTTGATTGGAGTCACGTGAATACGGTGCGTACCTTGCCTCCAAATAGATGGTTCGACGAAGGAGATACTCGTTTTCGGCCGGGAAATTTGCTCGTGATGCCACGCAATCTTTGGAAAGTATTCCTCGTAGATCGAGCCTCGAAAGAGGTTGTTTGGAGTTACGGAGGAGATTTTAAAGGTGGGCTAGAAGGTGGGCACGAACCCTATATGATCTCGAAAGGCCTCCCTGGGGAGGGGAATATTTTGGTGTTTGATAATGGGAGAAAGAGGGGGGCTTCTTTGATTTTGGAAATAGAGCCTCCATCAAAGAGAGTTGTTTGGAACTATTTCGACGGCTACCGTTTTTTCAGTGCTTCGGCCGGTTCAATGCAAAGACTCAAGAATGGAAACACCCTCATCGCCGAAGATCGGAGCGGGAGAGTTTTTGAGGTAACGAGAGACAAGAAAATTGTTTGGGAGTATCGGGGAAATGGTATGAGAACCGCACGTCCATCCCGATATGAGTCAAACTACTGTCCTGAACTCAGCCGACTTTGGAGTGAAGAGTCTTCCTTTGAGGATGCCTTAGAGTCTTAGTCCGGTTTCTCGAAGAATCTCTCTATGAACAATTGAGTGGATTGAGTCCTCGAGGTGATGAAAAGTCCCCTCGGGGTACCTGGTCGACCATAAAAGCTCCTTTCTTCGTAAAGTTGAGGGGATAAAGGAGAGATTCCCCCACCAGCAACCATAACCCTTGGAGGGGTTCCATGGTTTCACCAGCCAGCACAGCTTACGCGCAGACTCCGGAGGGGAGGGAGTATCTCTTGATCGGCGCCGGTCAAATGGGAGAGGCCTACCTGCGCAACCTGATCGAACTCGGGATTTCGCCTGCGCAGATCTCGGTGGTAGATGTCGATCTCTCCAAAGCTGAGGCTCTTCAACTTCAGTACCCGGAGATCTCAATCGGAAATACGCTCCCGAAGGAAAAGCCGAAGAAGACTTTTGTTTTGAGTAGCACTCCTGCCCATCTTAAGAATCTGGAAGATCTCTCTGAACTCACCGGCCCAGACCAGAGTGTTCTCGTCGAAAAACCTTTTGTTACGGTTGCCCAACATCTTGAGGGGAGGGCTCACAAAGTACTCGAGGCATTTTCTACCGGTGTTGTGGCATATTTGATCGAATTCTCTCCAGCGCTTCAGGCTCTTTCGACTTTCATGGAGGAACATCCTGAGAAGCTCACTGTGATACACGGTCGTGGAAACTGGTTTAAGAATAGAATTGGAAATAGTCGTCCGTCGGCTGGAGATCTCGAAGATGAGATGACCCATCAGCTTGGTGCTCTCATGCTATTGGCGAAAACGAATCAACAGCTGAATACTGCCGGGATCTCGGCTCGCATGCAGTCACTGCGATTTACTGATCCTTCGGCTCAAGCGGCACTCGTGGAGGGGGATGGCTCGGTATCTCTCAATCCGAACTCCGCCACATCGATGACAGTAGAATTGACTTCCAACCGTTCTGAGATTCCTATCATGCTCTCTCTCTTTAGCTCATTTACTTTATCAGAGCAGGAGAGAGTGATCGAAGTTGTCCTTTCTGACGGAAGCGCTGACCCTTGGTATGGAGCGACACTTCGATTCGATGACGGAGGGGTCGGCAGTGATTCTCTCCGCATCAGAGATCTGAGAAGCAAAGAGATCGTTTACGAAAAGGTCTTTTCGAAGGCTGATAAACTTCGCAAGCAGATTGAAGCATTTCTTCACGCCGCTCAAGCCGGCGAACGCCACCCAGCCTTGCGCTCTTTTCGGGATGGAGACCGTCTTGTCGCTCTCGCTGCTGCGGCTATTGCCAGTCACAAGGCCGAAGGTCGCATTATCGAAGTTGATATGTCTCTCTAGATGTATCTTAATCTCCTGCTCCTGCTCCTGCTCCTGCTCCTGCTCCTGCTCTTCGTCCTTGTCTTGCTCAAACTGAGGAGTAAGAAAATCCACAATACAGCCAATAATGCGAGATCGAATTTGGAGCAGGAAAAAGGACGAGGACAGGGAGCAAAAACCGGAGTGAGATGAGGACCCGGCCAGCTCTGAACAAGATCGCTCCCTCTTCAGCGCTTCCAGAGTTTCAACGAGAAATTCTTTTGAGAAGATGTCTCGCTACCGAAGATCGGCATCTCCCGAGCAAACCGACTGGGTGGTAGGAACAGTATCTGCAAGTTTCATATTCTTCTTGTGTGCTCTTCGAATTCTCTTTCGAAAGCGCTTCGTCTTATCACTTGCTCTCACGATTCGTTGAAATTTTTTGGCGACGGATAAGCCAAGATCTCTCAGGGCAACGGACCCGGCCCTGTAGTTGTCGAGTATCTCAACGTTGCTTGTCTCGATACAAAACTCGCTCGCTGGACATGTCGATGTAATTGTTGGAAGGGTCCACGAGAGTACCCAGTTTGAAATCTGAAGGGTGTGCGCGGTATCAAGAGTATCTTCGACATATGCTTCTAATTTTGCTCTTGAGCGAGCCCGGAGCATTTTTCGAGTCATAGTGATGATAAGCCGCTCCTGATATTTTGCTCCTCCGTCGAGAGCGAACTGTGTCTCCGAGATGTCACGTGAGTCACAATCGGCACAGGTCGAACCATCTCCACCGCAAATGCCGCACTGGTCTTGAACGAGCGTGCTCCCAGGGATCCCATCACACCCGATTCTGTCGTCACAATCCTGACCCTTACTCAGATCAAAATCCGCGTCGCAGGTGAGCCCTCCATTGTCACTACAGATGTAGACTCCTTCGATCGCACATTCCTCTTCGCCTGCTCCGCACACCTCACCGAGGAGCGGAAATGTTTCGTCAATAGCGCCGTCGCAATCGTTGTCGATTCCGTCACACAATTCAATTTGCGGGTTCTGGATTGGAAGGCAGTCACACTGATCGTCGTACTGCCCATCACTGCAAATACCGGGGAAGATGGTCTCGCATGCCGAACCAGGCAGGGTTGAGCCGTTTGGAACGCCAACACAATCAGCGCAAGATTGATTGTAGAGAGGGTCCGTCGGCTGGAGGCACTCCCCACATTCGTCTATCACGCCGAGGGAGGTAGGAATGAGGTTGCAAAAACCGTTCGTAATAATCGAGTCAATTTCAAGATCAGCTGCTTGTGCTGTTCCATCAATTTCAAGGGAAAGCGCACCAAGATTGGCAAAATCAACCGGACCGTTCGAACCAGAGAGTGTAAATGAAGCAAAGGGAAGAACCTGATCCTGCTGAAAGAGGGCACTATTTAAGGTTAATTCCACGGCCGAAAAAGTTTGCCCTGTGGCGTCACTCGCATCATATGCCGTCAACGTAAGGGTAAGTGGTTGGGAGGAGGGGAAGTCGTATGAAAGGCTTTTTAAGATAAATGCCGTAGAACCATCTTCAGTGAGATCTACTCCCCCGAGGCCTGCGGGATTGATGGTCGAAACGTTATTGTTTCCATCCCAGTGAATGAGAGAGCGCCCAATGACATCAAAATCCTGGGAGTGCTGTAAGCGATAAGGAGAGGTGGGAGTGGTTCGAACCGTGGTCGTTCCACTTCCTGTGATCGCCTCAACGAAAATGCTTCGATTTCCACCCAGCGCAAATTGAGTTGAGAGGTTGACACCATTTGAACCGCCAGGAGCTTGTGCGACGACCGTTTGAGTGCCTTGGAAGGTGTCAATGGTTATCGCGAGGGAAGATTCTTGATCAAGCAACACCCCAAGACAGAAGAAAATTGTTAGGAGTCGCGAAGAGAGCTTTCGTTTCATGTGGCCCGTCTTAACAGAAGATTTTAAAAGCAAAAGAATTTACCCAGCGTCACTCAACGCGTTGGGACAAAGAGCGCCTACTACGGTCTAGGGTGCGTTGCGGAGATACTTCCTACAAGCCCTTAAATCTTTGAAGCGAGTGCAGGTGGACTCACAAAAGAAAGTTCGGTCTTCTTGACTTGAGCCGGAAAATCTCCTACTTTACTTAACTAAAGTGACCTAGAGCTATGACCAGTATCTTTCCGCCATTCCTTGACCTCATTCTTCATCGACTCTCCTGTCGATAGGTTGCTCCACTTCCATAACATCTTGAAAATATTGTAGTATTATGTCGTTTCAATCTATATATGTCGCCCAAATGAGAGAGCTTCGAGACTCTCTTGGAAAGAATATCGAGCTTGATCGCGCGGTAGAGAATGCCAGTTTCTCTCGGCCAGCGAAGGTTCCTGAGCAGGTTTGGGATAACCTCTCACCGTCTCAGCGAGCACGTTCGTTCCTTCAACGCTGGGCCAATCGAGTTGCTGATCAGGGCACGACAAGTGGGATGCTATCCGAATCGGATTTTTTGAGGCTCACGTCACCTGATCTCTCTATCTCTGCTAAGGCACAAGAAGTGATTCAGGGACTGCTTGAAGGGTCTCTTCAGAACAACAGGAACCCGACTCTTCTTTCAGTTGTTCGTCAATGCGTTACGTCGGTCCAATCCGGGGAACCTGTCCGGCTTTGGGTCTCTCAATGTATTGGAAAAGAAGCAAGTGTGAGGGAGGGAAAGCTCGACTATTTTCTCGGGCGTTCGGATGGTCGACCTCTTGAGTTGGAAAAGTTCACCACGTGCGTTGAGGAGAAGGGGTGGGCAAGGCTTAGAAACTATCTCGATACAATCCGTTATCCGTTGGAGATTACGCTCTTCATTGGGGATATGGATTTCTTCACCCTCGATGGATGCGATCTGTGGTGTAGTGGGTCTTCTCTGTTACGCCTCGAAGGGGAGTTTCAGGCTCGATGTGAGGAGCTGCAGGTGAAAGCAGACCAATATTTTGGCCCTGGTGTTATTTCAGTCCGGAGGTGGTCTGAGCTGTATGACCGCAACCAATACGAAGAGCAGTTGCGGCTATCGTCCGATAAAAGTCGTTGGCAAGATGCAGATGTCCTTTTGAGTGAATCTCGAGCGATGTATCTCGATCAGTGGAGGTACCGAGAGATCTCTGGACGTCTCAACGTTGACCCGAATAAAGTTGTAGAGTTTATTGATGGAGATGTGACTCGCACAGCCGCTCAGTATCGCCTCGAAACTGATCTTGCGCTTGCCTCGGGAGTGATTCAGTGCTGGGCAGAAGCTGTTCCAGCAGCGACCTGGCCGATCCGCATCTCTCAATACGATGGAAGGCCCTCTGCGGGGCAGTTACTTCTTGTCGGAGCTGCCTTGCCAAAACCGGCTCAGTGCTCATCTTTGGGAACTCGTGTTGCCTCATGAATGGAAAAACCGATCTGCGAAATCGAGTCATTAAGAACTTTGGTGTATTTGCACCCTCTTTGCCATCGAGTGGAGAGAGGCGGGTCAGAATTGAGAAGGCTCTTCAATCACTCCGAGAGAGTGGATATTCGACTACCCTAGGGAAAACAACTTTCTCAGAGAGTGGTCCCAAATCCGCGTCCGGAAGAGAGCGTGCGCGAGATCTCGAATCCCTGTTTCTGAACGACAAAGTCGACGCGATTTTGTGTACAACTGGAGGGTATAGCTCAATTGAGATGCTCTCAGAGCTTGATTTTGATCTTCTCTCTGCCCATCCAAAACCCCTTATTGGATACAGCGATGTAACGGTGCTTCTGTTCGCGTTGTTTTGTCGATGTATGGGTGAAGTGTACCTTGGACCGATGCTGGTGGATGCGGTTGAAGATCCACTCGCACTTCAGACTCTCCTGAGCGGGCTCGGTCAACCGACCCGAGAATTTGTAGATCCGGAACTTCGGTGGGAAACGGGAAGAGAGGGAAAAGAAGCAGCTCCCAGGCGGAGAATCTTACCCGGAAGGGAAACTTCTGCTGAGGGCTGGGTGCTCGCCGGGAATCTCAGCACAGCTGCGTTAATGCTCGGGACAGACTTCTTTCCCGACGTTTCAGGAAGTGTTCTCTTTCTTGAATATGACCGAGAAGAGCGGAGGGCGCTCTTAAGTCTTGAGAGGCTGCTTTGGCAGTTTCGTCTGTCCGGAGTTTTTTCGAGCATCAAGGGACTCGTGTTTGGCTCACTGGAACATTCAGTTGGGGAAGAGGAGAGCGCACTCTACAATATTGAAAGGATTCTTTCAGATGTTACGGAGGGGTTTTCTTTTCCGGTTCTCTTTGACGTACACTTTGGGCATATCTATCCTTCGCAGATCATACCAATCGGAAGACCAGTCACTCTCGAAGGAACGCGAATAGTCTTCTCGTAAGAGATCGTAATTTTCCGAGGGCCATCCTGAAATGTTTCTGAGATGGTCGAAGAGTGACTTGATCGGGATACGCACGTTCATGAACCAGGTAACGAAAAACTATATTACGCCAGGAGGGTTTCGTGCTCTTCAAGCGGAACTTAAACAGCTTCGAACAAAAGAACGACCGAAACTCACGGAAACAATTGCCTGGGCAGCTGGAAATGGTGATCGTTCTGAGAATGGGGATTACATTTACGGGAAGAAGCGTTTACGGGAGATCGATAAGCGCATTCGATTTCTCTTAAAGCGAATTGAAAATGCTGAGGTTATTGATCCTGCTCAACAAAAGGGAACAGAAGTTCGTTTCGGAGCAACGGTCACGATTCTTGACGAAGACGGGAACGAGAAAACCTATTCAATCGTCGGAACGGATGAAATGAATATCGAAAAGGGCAAAATTAGCTATGTGTCACCGTTGGCGAGTGCGTTGCTCAGACGAAAAGAGGGAGATGTCATTACGTTCCGCTCGCCGAGAGGTGAACAAGAGATAGAGATTCTCGAGGTCGCCTATCGTGATCTGGGATAGCAAACTCAATATCACTCATGCGGTTTGGGAATAACCAGAACCGGACAAGGGGCGCTCCTCAAAACCCGCTGCACAACACTCCCGAGGAAAAACTGTCCGAGTGCTCCCCGACCGTGTGAGCTCATAACCATGAGGTTCGCTTGCTTCTCGTTGGCAAAATGCGAAAGAGCATCTGCGGGAGACTCTATCGAACTGATGACGTGCGTTGTAACGGCTTGGTCATGAAAGTAGGTTTTCGCATACTCTTTGAGTGTTTGATCCGCTTTCGCTTTAATTTGATCTCGGTACTGAACGATCGCCTCAGGATTAGCGATATCATGAAGAAATACTGGAGGCACATCCCAATCATTTAACACCGTAACAAGATAAATCTGACTCTTCTGCATCTTGGCTTCATATGCAGCCAATTCAAACGCTCGATGTGAATCATCTGAAAAGTCTGTCGTAACGACTATCCTTTTAAAATCCATATCTGTTCCTTGTGGGCTTATAGAGTTTCCTCTTCTCGTATCGTAGTCGAAGAAGAACCGAAAGAAAATGGCTTCACGCGTCTTGAAGGAAGGGAGGAATATTAGAACGCTCTCATTGACTCCTGGTGTACTCCGAAGAAAGACACTTGGAAGGGCTCGTTCCTGGTATTCTCGGCTCAAACCTCTCTGTACTTCAGTACGGCTTCTCCTCGACCGGAGACAGTCAGCCGAATCCTCTTCAAGCTCTTTCTCCTCGCAAAGACGGCACCTACTCAGAGCGTCCTTTACTTCGTATCTGAAACGTTGTGGCATACCGTGAAAGAGAAGGGAGATTCCTTACATTCACCGGCAACAACGCAGGTATTCATGAGCGAAGTAATCAAGAAAGCTACAGAAGAGCAGACCCTCCTCGGCAAACGAAAAGCGTTCTTTGAGAGCGAGAGAAACCTTTTTGTGGTGGTTTTCGCTCTCTTTCTCGTTACTCGATTGCTTGCAGCTCCTTACTTTCTGAAAGGAGAGTATCACATAGACGATGCACTTGATTCCTGTATCAAGCCTTGGCAGATGCTCTCCGGACAACAGATTTCGGGAAATGACACAAACTTTCTTTTCTTTGGGCTGATGGCAACGGCCTACTGGCTCTTTGGATTCTCGGTCGAAATTGCTCAGCTCGCTTCATTGATTCTCTTTAGTATTTCGTTGGGGTGTTTTGCGGTCGTTTGGAGGCGCTTGTTCGGAGGGGCGGCGGTTTTCTTTATGGTCCTCCTTTCTCTTGTGGGCATCCCCTATCTCGCTCGCTCGATATTTCCGACTACCGCAACATCGGGATTTTGGCTTTTTCCGTTCGTGCTTCTTGGACTCTCTGGAAAGGAAACATGGAGAGAGGCGATTGGTATCTCTCTTGCGCTTTCGCTTTCTCTCTTTTCTTACACCGCTGGAACGATATTCTGTTTCTGTCTTGTCCTTACGTACGGTTTCTTCTCTTGGAGAACGCTTGAAAGAAAATTTCTTTATCTGTTTTCACTCTTCTCCACTCTTTTTGTGGGAGGAGGACTGGTCGCAAAATCAATGCTCGGAGCAAAGAATTCTCTTCTCCATTGGGGAATCGACTCAATTTCGGGCAAGGGTTATATGACGTCTCTTGAAATCCTCCTGCAGGAACTCTTTGTTCGTGCCAAGAGCTGGTATGCTTTTACCGGAGGAGGTCCGGCTTTTCCGCAAGAACTTGTGCCTCTTCTTTTCCTCGTTTTGGGTGCTGCTCTTTATCAGCACCTGTCGCCTCAGTTCCAACCTTCCATTACAATTCGCTGGATTCTCGTACTTGCTGGAGCAGCAATTTTATCGATTTTTCTTGCTGCGTTTGCGCCTCGACTTCCTGGAGTCCGGAGGGTCCTCCCCGCTGCATTCGTCTTGATGAGCCTCGTCTCGACTCTTGTTTGCCTGAGGTGGAAAAAGTTTCCTCACGCACCTCGGTATGCCGTGTGGTTTCTCGCGCTCGCGGTAGGAGTCGGTTTCTACCGACTCTATGAGATTTTCCCTGAAAGAGTCGCTCCTCCTCAACGGAATCAGATCCAAGGCTTCGTGAAAAGTGCGCAAGAAGCTCTTTTGAAAGACACACCACCTGATCGACTTGTCCTCGTTGGTGCTCTTGGCGATGAACTTGCGTCTTCGACAGCGTGTGGAGTTTCACTTCATGGACCATTGCGAAGATCTGGCATGCGGATTGAACGATACCGTTTCCAACCGTTTGAGGTGTCGTCAAAGCGTGTGGTCGGTGTCCGAACAGCGGTTTCGTTGCGACGGAGAATGGAGGAAATGGATAAGGAAAAAGCACTTTTCGTTTCTCCCTATCTCTTTCGCCAAGATCCGGCAGTGGTCAGGAATCTTTCAGTGGAGCTTGTTTTGTCTAAAAAGGTGGCGCAATCTACGGCAAAGCTGCCAGAGATGTTTCTCTACTCGATATCACGGCGGTAGATTTTTAGCTGTAATGTTGTCGTTAGTTTTATGGAATCGAGACCTGAATCTCCGCTTGCGAGAACTTCACTCCCTTCACTTTCTGACCATTCCTTTGCTCCGATGCCCGATTTTCGACAAGCCGTCTCCCCAGAGGCTGTCCTTCGTGAGCTCTCTCTGTGTGAGGATTTCGCTGAGTGTTTCGCTCATCCGAATCATACTCTCGCCGATGGAAGAACAAAGAGTATTGCCGACCACAGCCTTGACGTTGCGCGACAGTACTTGAAGTATTTTTCTGAATACCCACTGTTTGGAACGATTGGGCGACGAGGGATGCTTGCCATTATTCTTCTCCACGATATCGGAAAGGAGGTCGCAAGACGATCTGATAAGGAGCAGCATGAGATGCATCTAGACATTCTCACTCGCAATCGGACTTTCACAGGTCTGAATGATCAGGAATATTGCCTTGCAGAGTTTCTCGTTGGGGGGGATTCTCTCGGACTTTATCTGCAAGAGAAGATAGCGTTAAGTCGTTTAACTCGAGCTGTCTGCTTTGCTGCCGATCGGCTTGGTGTGGCCTCTTCTACGCTTTTCGCTCTTGGTGTTCGTTTCTTTCAAGCGGACTCGTCCGCCTATAGCAGTGACATCCCTTCGGAGGGAAGGCTTGACCATTTGTATGTTCTAAACGGTCACGGGAAGTTACAGTTTCAGTCTGATGTGGGGAGGTTGTTGTTTGCACCGGCCCTCGAAGAAAAATTAGCGCTGCTCGAATCCTCTCTTGGCCTGGACTCTTGACGAGTTCTACTTCTGCAGCACTGAAGGGAGCTCTATTGCGTATGGTGAACCGAGAATCTGCCAGCTCGGGCCCCGAGTGTTATGGGGCTTTCTCAGATCCGTGATAAAGAAGCTCATACCGATAACCGTTATCACAGCCATTACTCCGGCTCCTGCGAGCACATGGGAAAAAAATCGCTGTGTTTCAAGAGAGCCCTCTTGTCTGGCCTGAACGGAAGCACGCTTCTCAGGGAGAGCAGGTCGTCGTAATTTGAGCCCGTCGTGCTTGTGACCAGCATTGTATTCCAACGCAGGTGACTCAGAAGTTTGTAGAATGTTTGCTGGGTTCTGAATCTCTCCGGCCAAGATTCTTTTGGCAATCTCGTCTGCTATTTCCGACGCTGTAGCAGGTCTATCCTCGGGACGGGGTGAGAGTGCGGAAAGCGTGAGTTCACCGAGCCATTTTGGACAGTCTCTTCTCATCGAGTCGGGAGCAGGAGGAGTCGAGTGCATCTTTGCTTTGAGAAGTTGATTCATCGAAGAATAGGTAAAAGGAAAGCTTCCCGTGATGAGTTCGTACATAACGAGACCCAGAGCGTAAATATCAGAACGGTGGTCGCAATCTCCACTACTGAGGTACTCAGGACTGACATAGTGCACGGTGCCAACAACTCCCCCGGTTTTTGTCGCCCGTCTTCTTCTTTTCCCAGCCCTTTCTTCCTGTTGCTCTCCATCTATTTGATCGGGAATAAGTGCGATTCCGAAATCCGTCAACTTGGCGACTCCGGAGCGAGAGAACAAAATGTTTTCCGGTTTCACATCTCGATGAATGATGCCTTTTTCATGAAGCTCCCACAGCCCAAGCGCAATCTGCCGAGCGATAGTGCACACTTGATAGATCGAAAGGAGAGTGGGCGATTTGACAATTTCAGAGAGCGGCTTTCCTTCGATATACTCAAAGACAAGCGCAATATACTGGTCTAGTACGATGGTATTGTAGAGTTCAGTGATGTAGTCACTTTTCACCCGACTGGCAACCTGCATTTCGCGTTGAAGCCGCGCCGATTTTACCTCGTCATCTCGTATTCCGTCGGGAAAGACTTTCACGGCCACATCGAATCCCGCCAAGAGATCTTTTCCGCGATAGACCTCTCCCGAGCCCCCCTTTCCCAAGAAGCCAGTGATCTCGTAGCGGTCCGCTATCCGATCGCCAACGCTAAACTGTGGCTTAGGTCCAAGAGATCCCTGATGCAAGATGCTTCCCTTCCAATTCGTATAATATGAATGCCCGAGACGGCCCCTGTTCCCATTTTAGCGAAAGCGGTCGCTCCTCTTCATGTTGTCGTCGTATTTGGATGGGTTCTGAACGTTTGACTGTCTCGGAATTTTTCCTACCTCTTTCGTCTCAAGAAAAGCAGGGTATGCGCCAGGTAAGTACTTCATTATACAGAGCTAAAAAGTTCAGGATGAGGCGCACCGAACCGGGGAGTTTTCCATCTTAAGCGTAGTCGAATGAGTTTTTCGGGTGCGGGCTAGAACCGCCTCGGTTCAGGTTTTCATCACGGCGGCGTCTCCGCTTCAGGTTTCCGTTCATTCTCGTAACAAGGCAAATCCTCGCTTAGTTGCTCTGTCTCTCTGTGCAGCGATCTGCTGGTTATCTTGTCACGACTTGTTTTTTAGGGTGCGGTACCATGGAATTTGAACATACTCCTCAACAACCTCAACCTTCAGAAGATACCGATCTGGATCGAGCATTCCTTCCATCGGCGCCGACACGACCAGCAGTGGAATCCTCTGAAGATTCCGGCACACGTCCTGGTGGGAATCCTGAGCGGGATGCAGATCAGTCAGATTTTGATCCAACCGACCCCACCCCGGCTCGTCCGACTCGATCGCGAGCTCAGGCAAAAACAAAGCAGGCAGCGAAGACTCCAGCTCTCGATTCCTTTGGTCGCGATCTCACTGATATGGCTCGCAATGGGGAACTCGATCCCGTGATCGGCAGGGAAGATGAAATCATGAGGGCCATGGAAATCCTCAGTCGACGAACCAAAAACAATCCGGTCTTCGTAGGGGAGGCTGGGGTTGGAAAGACTGCCGTTGTAGAAGGTTTGGCGCAGCGTATTGCCTCAGGGGATGTGCCTCCGACTCTTGCTGATGCGAGAGTGGTGGAACTTGATCTCACAGCACTTTTGGCGGGAACAAAATATAGAGGACAGTTTGAAGAGCGAATTAAAGCGGTAATGCACGAGGCTTCACGGGCAGGAGATATCATCCTTTTCATTGATGAAATTCACATGCTCGTTGGAGCTGGAGAGGGCTCTGACGGCTCGATGGATGCAGGAAATATTCTCAAGCCAGCCCTTGCTCGTGGGGAACTGCGCCTTGTGGGAGCGACCACATATGATGAATATCGAAAGAGTATAGAAAAGGACGCGGCACTTTCTCGAAGATTTCAAAGTATCAAAGTCGAAGAGCCGTCTCCTTCTGAAACTCGCAGGATTCTTGATGGAGCAAAGGGATCGTACGAAAAGCATCATCGAGTAGAATATGCCCCAGAAGTTTTGGACGAAGTTGTTCGACTCGCTGCCCGATATCTCCCGGGGCGACAATTCCCTGATAAAGCCCTCGATGTTCTCGATGAAGCTGGCGCACTTGTGCGTTCGAAAGGGAGTCAGCAACCTGAATCGATCAAAGTCATCGATGCACAGCTTGTGCTGCTCGGAGAGCAAAAAGCCGATGCCGTACGGCTGGCCGATTACGAGAGAGCACGTGAGCTTCGGGATGCCGAGAGAGCGCTTCGAGACAATAGAGAAAAGGAGCTCGACCGGGTGCGTACTCTTCAAGGTGCTGGACAAACCCCTGTTACAGTAGATACCGTGCGACGAGTCGTGGCCCAGCAATCAGGCGTTCCTCTCGAAACGCTCGGGAGTGATGAGAAAGCTCGCTATCTTCAAATCGAACAAGAACTTGGTGAGATGGTTATTGGCCAGGAGGATGGAGTTAAAGCACTGGCGCGCTCTCTTCGCCGGGCTCGGGCTGGTTTACGAGATCCAAATAGACCGATCGGGTCGTTTCTCTTCGTTGGGCCTACAGGAGTTGGGAAAACGCTTACCGTTAAAGCGCTTGCGAAGCATCTCTTTGGTGATAGTGATGCGGTGATTCAGATAGATATGTCTGAGTTTATGGAGAAGCAGTCTGTATCGAAGCTCGTTGGAGCGCCTCCGGGATACGTAGGGTATGAGGAGGGTGGAAAATTGACAGAGGCGGTCCGGCGGAAGCCGTTTTCTATAGTGCTTCTTGACGAGATCGAAAAAGCCCATCCTGACGTTAACAATATGTTATTGCAGCTTCTTGAAGAAGGAAGATTGACAGATGGCCACGGAAGGGTCGTTGATTTCTCGAATACCATTATCATCATGACATCCAATCTTGGTGCGGAAGATATGATGAAAGGTGGGTTTGGTTTTGCAAGTAGATCCGCTGATGCCACCCGCGAGCATATGGAGAAAGTTGTTGAGCAGGCAATAAGCGGTCACTTTCGGCCTGAGATGATTAACCGAATTGATGAGACTATTTTGTTCAAACATCTTCAGCCTGAGCATATGGGAAAGATTGTTGATATCGAGTTTTCAAAGATTGAAAAGCTCTTGGCAGAGAAGGATGTTGCAATTCAACTATCATCTGAAGCCAGGGACTTTCTCGCTCGAGAAGGGTACAATCGAGACTTTGGCGCTCGGCCTTTGCGAAGATTGATGGGTCAACTCATCGAGGATCCTCTTTCAGAAGAGATCATTCGAGGAAAGGTTTCTCGAGGCCAATCTCTTCGCGTAGAGTTACTTGAGAATCGACTTGTATTTGAGATTCTCAGCCCTCAGAAGGATCCCAAAGTATTGGCTGCTCAAGCGGCGTAACCTCTCTTAACGAGTTTAGCGAGATACTTTCTTTAAGAGGGCTTTTCCGGTGTACCGGTTCGGCTTTGAACACCGATCGTGAACATTGTAACTGAGTTCGGCTGTTAGCCCGTCTTCTGCCACTTTCAAAGTGTTGTGGTAGTCCCGGCATCCCTTGTTCATGCGAAGATGCTTCCATTGAAGGGTATTTCGAATCCGCTTTACTTGAGAGAGTTTCCACCCTGAGTACCAGGAGCCAGATATCTCTCCTTTGTCCGACTGCTCGAGAAGGAGTACTGAGTGAGGGAGTTTCCCACCTTTGCTGTTCGTCATCGGCCCTTCCCATTTTCCTGTTACATTCACCGGAAGTTTTGGAGAGGGTTTTTTAACGCTTGCCTTGTGCAGAGAAACTTGGGAGGTCTTGGGCTCAGATTCGGCAAGAAAGAGACCCGAAGCTTCTGCATTTGTGAGAAGAAGGCGAAGGCGAGAGAGGGCTTCTTTTCTTCCCCTGTCGAAGCCGTCATAGAGAAGGCGAACTTCAAAAGTATATCCATTCTTTTGTTGGAGGGCGATAAGTTCAACAAAATCCCCTGAATAGTCCGAGACCTTCCGGGACCATACCGAAGGGGTATTTATTCCCCCTTTCCCCGAAACCTCTGTCCACCACTGACGTTTCAAATAGCTCGTGTTCACATTTCCAAACACTATCCGATATTGGCCTTCGGGACTGACAGCAGTTGGAGTAGCGCCAAGAAAGAATGTGGTTGAACCAAAGCTCTCATTCTTTTGATAGTCGCGAATTTCAGCGGTAGTAATGCCGACATCCCCAGAAGATGTCAGTCCCGAACCAGTGTCAACGAGTGCTTGGATTGCTCGCTTGTGGTACTCCGAGGAGTCGATTGGAAGACCCCAAGAGTTTGATGCGACACCAAAAATCATGAGAGAGAAGAGAAGAGGGAGAGATGACCACCGAATGAACATGTTGCTAGCCTCACGCGCGAGTCGGATTGACCATCCACTCGCAATGGAATTACAGGGGGAAGGGGACGAGCCTTCCTCAGTGTTATGGACCCTAAGAGGTGGTGCAAGTCATCAAATGGAAACAAAATCGCTAGAAAATGTGCTTCAATTCCAGAGCTCTACGAGAATTTCTCACGCGAGAAAAGCAGTGTGCTAGCCCTAGTTTAGAGATAGGGCCCCAGGATTCCTTTCAGAGCAAAAAAGTTGCCATCGGCTGGAGCAGGTTGCTCTCGTCGTTCGATAGGTGTTCAGAGAGTTCCACCAGGAATCCTCATTGATTGGAGCTTAGGCCTCTTTGCTTTTGCTGGATTCAGTGCAGTTCAGCAGGGTGGCATTGAACTAGGCAGATTTGTTTCGGGGTGTACGTGTTATGAATTCTCAACCAGAAAGTCCGAAGGTCTCTTCTCCGTGGGGAAGTGGTCGCTTTCACTTTAACGCGCAGAAGATCTCTCTGGCCCAACCCACTCCTCGACGAGTGGTTGAGTCTGGACGAATTTCGGCTGGACCGAAACAAGTTCGCCAGCTTCCGTTTGGGCACTTTCCTGAGCAGAGTCTTATTCGCCGTCTCACTCTCTTCCTCTTCGTATTCAGTGCAGTTATTGGAGCTTCGATCGTCGCCGCATTGATTGTTCTCTAAGAGAACAGCAGATGGGCACAGCCGTACACTAAAGTGCTCCCCTCAAGAAAGCTCGTTCTGCCGAGGACTCCGCGTAAGGAAGCTCGTGATTTATTGTTCCGTTCCTGCTCCCTGCTTTCGTCCTGATTCATTAATACGCCATTGGAAGGAGTCGTTCTCACAATAACGCCTAGCCAGAGAAACACGAGCGCCACTGTTCTTCCTCTCTTTCAACGTTGTCGCTCCTCACTCAGTAATACTATATTTGCTACAGTGGGACTTGTTTGGATTTGAGCTCATTGTGAGCTGCTCACATCGACAGCACATTCGATCTTCAATCTTCTCTGAGATGCGTCTCGGCGAATTTCGACGTTGTGCGGTTCTGATTCGGTTTGCGCTTTAATTGCTTAACGTGACACTACTTCAAGGATCTTCATGAACCTCTATGACGAGCTTCATTTTTCGAGTCGGCCGTCCCCGGAGAGACATCCGAACCGACTTGCGAGTATCGGCCGCCTTCGAGGAATTCAGACTGCTGACCCTGAGTCTTGTCGTGTGCTTGAGCTTGGCTGTTCTACTGGCGCGAGTTTGCTCGCACTTGCTCATGAGTTTCCGCACTCTTCGTTCTTTGGAATTGATGCCTCTCGCTCTCAAGTGGAAGCTGCAAACTCTCTCGCCCAAAGAATTGGATTACGGAACGTGAAATTCATCTATGGTGACGTCGTAGGGCACCGCTTTGATTCTGAACCCTTTGACTACATCGTTTGTCACGGGATGTATTCTTGGGTCTCACGTGATGTTCGTCGGGCTATTCTTGAGCAGGTTCAAAAAAACCTCGCTTCAAACGGAGTCGCATATCTCAGTTATAACTCTTGGCCGGGATCTACCTGGAGGTTGGTTGTAGCGGAAATGCTTCGCGAGTCTGATCTTCCAGATTCCTCAGTTGAGAGACGTGTTGAGCGAGCTCGGCGCGAGTTGGCAATGTCGCAAGAGAGGCTTGTTGACGCCTTTCGTCCGTATGGACTGGGACTTAAGAGTGAGATTGAGCGATGCCAGGAACGTTCGGATGCCTTTTTCCTTCATGAACTCCTGAATCCAGAGATGAAAGCTTTCTCACTGAAGGAGGTCGTATCGGAAGCGCAAGAATTTGACTTGCAATATCTTGGCGATGCTCATCCCACTCGGATGGGTGCCCAGTTTCTCCGTGAGGATCTCTGCGGAACGGGTGTGCAGAGTGAGCAGTTAAGAGACTTTCTTGCACCCGCGACTTTTCGCTCGACCCTCTTTGTAAAGAACGGACTCACCCTCTCGCTAGAATTAAAGCAAAAGGCGCTCAAAGCGCTCTTTTTAAGTTCTCCACTTGTTCCCGTAGATGAGAAGCCTGATATATTTTCAGAAGCGCTTGTGACTTTCTGTGGTCCCACCGAACTTACCGTCGATATCCGAAACCCTGTCTTGAAAGGGGTCCTCCTCTATCTCCGACGTGTTTGGCCAGAATCAGTTGGATTTGACGAAGCAGTTCATGCAGCGCAGGGCCTAACGGGATCTAAGCTCTCTTCGGATGAAGCCGTGTTTTATGATGAGTTTTTCGAGCTCTACAGACAAAACTTGGTTGAGCTCTTTGCCTCACCACAACGGTGTGTTCGGGTTCGAGATGGGCTCCCAGGTATTAGCCCTCTTGTTTCGGTTGAAATAGAACGGCAAGAGTGGATTACGACCATGCGTCACGAGTGTTACCATCCCACGCCGCTTGAACGTGAAGTGCTCCTGCTCCTTGGACATGTAGAGACCGAGGAAGAGCTCTTTCGTCGCTTTCTTGAATTGTTCCAATCAAAGCGATATGAGGCGAGAGATGAAGGGCAGTTGGTTTCAGATGAAGACTCGCTTCGAACGGTGGTTGGGGATGAATTCCGCCGTATCCTTCATACCTTGCAAGAGGCGGCGCTCTTTGTTGAGGAAAGCTATTCAAGAACTGAGACTGCGAGTGCCGATAAGAAAGAGATAGGCAAAAAAAATATTTTCACCGTATTAAAGGGAATATTCTCCCGTGCCAAATGATCTTGAAAAACAAAAACTCAAGCGCGATCGCTCGGATCTTTCACTTGACCGTTTGGAACGTCTCGATGCGTTGCTCTTAGCATTTCGAAACTCGATGCACTACGAAATGCTCAGCACCGTGCATCTCGTTCAGTTTGTAGAGAATCCAACCCTGCTCGTTGATGCCATCTCGCAGACCACGTTTGAAGAGCTCGCAGAGAGAACCGCATCTGAGCTCGTTCTCGAAACTGAGCTTAGCCCTGAAGGAGTAGAGCAGCTGATTGCTGTGTTTGAAAGATTCGTCGGTTTCATGCTGGAGGAGAGCTACGAAAAGCCTGAGTCACTCGTTGTGAATACGAGACAGGCTCATGCTCCCGAAGATCAAATTGTTGTTCAAACCCTCCAGCGCCGACCGAGCCGGGAGGTTCCGGTTTTAAGCAGCATTGAAGTGGCAAAGAGACTTCAAGCCCTCTTTGATCAACTCCGGATTCATCCGCTTTTGCCCCAAAATGGAAATCGCCATCTGAGTGATTACTGGGAGAAAGAGACTCTTCGGGCGCCGTTTCTTGAGGAGCTTTCTCTTCGAGAGATCTGTCACTTTCAGGTAGACACGCTGCTCAAGAAGCGTTCTGTCACCCCCCAGAAAGCAGTACTGCTCATCGAAGCCTTAGAGCGAGCGGTGAATTCCTTTGGAGCCTTACCCACCGAAAGTTCGGGTGCCAGTTCGAGCCTGTTGGCTGTTCCCATAGTGGATCGGAACCTACCTGAGAAGTGGCAGGAGTGTCTCGACGGTTCTTGGAATTGTGGGGAACTTGCTCTTCTTTATACGTTACATATCGAAAGGCAGCTTACTCCACTTAGGAACGACCCGTTGAACAGACTTCTTTATGCACTTTGCAATATGAAAGGCGAAGAAATTCTTGGCACCTTCTTACCGAGAAAGGACGAAGTAGGTCCCTCACTTGAGGTCTCTCAAGAGCTGTTGCGGTCAACTATCCCAGAGGCTTTTGAGTTCTGGAAAGGGCAGCTCCGCCAAGTCGGAGTATCCGCCGAGCAGCTGTTTGCACCGTTTGATTCGAGCTCGCTCTCTCAGTGTGTCGCAAAAATATTGCGCGAATTTATCCTTCGCTCTTTTGGCGCCGTTCACCCTCGATTCGAGAGTGAGGAATTCCTTTCATTGTGGACCTGTTCCCCCGATGCCTTTAGTCGGGTCATTGACATGATCGGCCGAGAATCCGACCCATCAAAACAAGAATCTGACGTGGATTCTCTCCTCCCTCACTTTGATCGAACTCGTATTCTCCAAATCATACGCCGCTCGTGAACATGGTTCCCCTTGAGAAAAGAGAGCTTTGGTATCCGGGGCTCTTCCTCTCAATTGGGGGAAGGCGAACCCATGATTGCTCCCTGCTCAATTTCACGATAAGAGTGAGTCCGAGTTGGATTACTGAGAAGGGTGTTTTTTGACTGTTACTCCATCCAGGAATGGGTTCTCAGAAATTTATCGGAGCGAAACTCCTATTTT
>JAGRAO010000128.1 GCA_020434565.1 Bdellovibrionales bacterium | reverse complement strand
GCCGGATCTGATAGTCCGTTGCACCTGAAGCACCGATACTCAGGGGGATCTTCAATGGGGAGTTAGGTGAGAGACTTTTAGAGGAGGCCCCCCCGATCTGGTAGTTCGAAGCGACGAGATCCGCGACCGAAAAATCTTCAGTAACAATCGGATTTCCATCGTTCATCGTCTCGAGCTCAATGTGAATCATCTCAGTCGGCCAGGTCGTCTCGGTTGAAAGCTCAACAAGGAGGTAGAGAAATTCTCCATCAGATCTCTCTTCTACAACCTCAAGATGGATTGGAGGTTGGCGAACAGATCCCGGGAGAATCATTCCGTTCTGTGCCGCCGTCAGCGGAGTTTCATTTTGGGAAGAGGAACAGCCAAGGAGCGGGGTAAGAGAAAAAAAGAGAACGGCAATACTTTGTCGAAACACTCGCTCAAGCTCAATCATGTAACATTTCACGAAAGAGATGGATCAACTTCTTCCACCACGGCACGAGAGACGAACTTCCACCCAGAAGCATAAGAGAAACGCCAATGCTGCCTCTCTATTCTTTCATTCACCACATAGTACGGGATACGATAGTACTTTACCGCAACATCCACATCAGCTTCAGTTGAACCATCATCAAAATCAAGATACTCAATTTGGCTTTCGATTATTCGCTCTTTGCGCTTTGTATCACGCATAAAACGCCTCAACTCATCGCGGCTTTCCTCCTCGGCGATATCAAGGGCGAGTGAAGGCTTTCCCCAAAAAAGTGCCTGGTGGAATTCCTTGACTTGTCGCTCAAGGAGTCTCTGACGATCAGATTCGGAGATGCCTGTCTCCTTAAAAGAATCTATGAGAGGAGCGATTATACATCCCTGCAAGCAAAGCAAGACGCCGAGAAGAAGCACTAGCTTTTTTACCAAATTGGCTCTCCTGGTCTTACTCCGCCCGCCAACTACACCTTGCGTCATGCTCCATCTCCTCGTTCACCTCGACACATTCATTGAAGTCTCCAACACGGAAAGCGTCGCGACGGTTAAGCTCCCCATCTGCCGACGAAAAGCGGCCGAAGTATGCGCTATTCAGGGTCGTTGGACCACACTGAGTTCACGAGGTCATCAAGCTGCTTGCGGTCGTCTCGCTCAAGCTGATCTTCTTGGTGTGACTCTTTCCCCTGAGACCCGTAAGCTCCGAGAAGACGCTCAAAAAAGCTAGGAGACCGCGACTCTCTTGCGCCCGCTCCTCCTTGGGAAGACCCCTCAGGCCGCCTGAGACTCCCTCTGACGCTTTCATCGCTCTCCCCGCTGAGCTCGCGCATAATTTCACGAGCTTGTTTCTCACTCCCCTTTAAACGACCGCCTCGGGCATGCTTACTAAAGTCTTTGTTGACCTGAGCTATCCCAACCGAAACGATGCCGATCGAGAAAAGAACAATCAGAAAGTAATGGAAGAAGGGGTTTTTCGCAGCCACATGCAAACTTTGTTTTAAATTACCTCCGCTGTCAAGACCACGATTCTCTCTTCCGAAACAGAACGGCCCAAGAAAGTGAGGCCGACGGCCCCCCTGATAATTCGATCTACCGGGAGCCGAAAGCACGGCGTTGTTGAGCGTTACCGATAGTCGTAACTGTAGTACTCCTCAAACGCGAGCGAAATCTGATCGTCTTCAGGGAGGGTTCCCGAAGAGGGTTCGCCGAGCACACACACTCTCGGGATCTCACCTTCTGCCAGATTTTCGGCAAGAAACATTTCAACATCAAATCGATTGAGATTCGCCAACCGATGGGGAATCACATAAACCCCTAGCTCCTTTCCCGTATGCGCATTTGGGAACACATGAGCACGGCAAAGGACGACTCCTTTCATTTGTAAGAGTGCCTGCTCAATTTTCTCAAGGAAGATAGTCCGCTCTCCCTTCCGGAGAATTCTCTCTGCATCGCCGAGGATAAAGAGACGTTCGGCACCACCACTGCCGAGGTCGACAAAACCGAGTTGGGAAAGATTCACGGAATTCTCCGGAACGTTGCTCTTCGAACGTGCTAACCTCTCACAAGATGGGAACTGGTCGCCCTGGACGAAAACGTTTCCTATCTCCTCTGGTGCCAACACCTCACCTTGAGAGTCTTTGATATATACAGAAACAGAATCGATAATATCACCGTGAGAAGGCACTTCCTTTTTGCTCTCCCACCCGGGGCGATCTCCTTTTCGAGGTCCCGCAAACGTAATCGGGCCACCCAACTCGGGACGCGAATAAACGAGACTCACTGGGACCAAAAACTTTTTCTCAAATTCTCGAAAGAGATCTATGCACGCTCGTGCCTTAGAATAAACGACAACCCGGAGTTTATCGGAGCGTACCCAATCCCTTGTTTTTCCGCGTGCCACGAGTGAATACAGCAGTTCATCGTGAATCGCCGCAATCTGCACCCCATCTGCAAGTACCTGACGCCAAAAATCTCGCGAGTCATCGAGTTCACGAATAACCACTGGGAGACGAGAAAAGAACGGGGAAAAAAGGCTCTGAAATGCTCCGTGAAACTCACCCGGGGAGAAGGCCGACCAGAAAAGACCCCCGAGCTCGTCCGAAACTATCCCGTCAAAAGAGTCACAGAAACGCTTAGCCGTTCCGATAAGCTGCGAAGAAGAGAGCGAGAGAACATCCTCACTCCACATATTTTCCTGAAAGATAACCGCCGGGCCCTTCGACTTCTCCCCCCAGTTAAAAACGGCATCCTCCTCTCCTGAGGCAGCTGTAAGAAGAGTTTCGAGCCTCTCGACCACACCGAGAGAAGAGCTTGATGCTCCCTTCCCAGAAACGATCCAATGCTTCACCTCAGGAAGCTTCGGGATCAATCTCGCTATTCGAGCTGACGAAGAAGGAGGGAAAACAACCGCTTTAACTCCCTGCCGGCGGAAGAGACTTGCGAGCAATTCATCATTCGCTGGCTCCGCGATACATGCGGTCATCTCTGCAAGAAGGACCCCGTGAATTCCAAGTGCGAACTCGTTGAGATCGTGAGAAAACACCGCCACGCGAGAGCCCGCCGCAAGCTTCAGGAGCTTTCGGAGCGCAACCGCTACTCGCGCAGCCCGTTTAAAGAACGCACTCACGTTGTAAGAAAGAGTACGAGCCTGCTCATTTGTAGGGATTCGTAAAAACGGCCGATCCGCCGTATCTGCGAGCGAGTTCCTCCAAAGGAGAGGTATTGAATCTCTATCGGCCATACTTAAGCTTCCAGCTTCTACCTATTTCTGGAGGAGCGTTGAAGCCGAAGCATCGTCTCTCCAATCGGTTCCCCTACCGCCCTACTTGATCACTCCCGAGCAGGAACATTGGTCCGGACCCACTCGATGACTTCACGGGTCGAAGTGCCAGGAAGAAAAATTTCCTGAACGCCCTGATCTTTCAGTTTCACAACATCAGGCTTTGGGATAATTCCTCCACCAAATACGATTATGTCAGAAGCATCATTCTCTTTGAGTAACCTCATGACTTCCGGAAAAAGCACCATGTGGGCACCTGAGAGAATACTCATACCGATACACTGAACATCTTCCTGGAGAGCGCTCTGCACGATCATCTCTGGGGTCTGATGAAGTCCAGTATAAATCACTTCCATCCCTGCATCACGGAGTGCCCGAGCAATTACCTTAGCGCCTCGATCGTGTCCATCAAGCCCCGGCTTTGCGATGAGCACCCGAATAGGTGAAACTTTCATCTCTTTCTTGTCAGTCATACGCGAAATAGTAGTGTGCTCCCCGGCCTTCTTTCAAGCTCTAGTCCGCTTTCCACATAAGAAAGAGGTTCAAATGAACGGCAGCAAGGCCCTCAAGGACTCTTTCTTCGCAGTAGACCGGGACTTGCTCAAAGGTTCCCTAGATCGTGCCGGGATCGGTATAGATTCCAAACACCTCACGGTAGACGTCCGAGACCTCACCAAGGGTTACTCCGCTATCGACAGCATCAATTAATACCGGCATGACATTTGAACCGGAGGAACAAGCCTTCCGCAATTGATCAAGGTGCTCGTTGACCTCCTTGGCGTTACGCTTCGCTTTAAATGCTTTCACCGTCTCGATCTGCTTTCGCTCGAGTTCATAATCAATGTGGAGCAGCGGAATCTCCTGTTCCTGTTCGTCCTGGTATTTATTGACTCCGACCATCGCATAGTCTCGATCGTCGACCATAAGTTGGAATCGATAGGACGCTTCAGAGATTTCCTTCTGCGGAAAACCAACCTCAACTGCTTTGAGCATTCCACCGAGCCCATCAATCTTTGCTATATATTCGAGCGCTTCAGCTTCGATTTGATCGGTTAGCTGCTCCATGTAATACGAGCCCCCCAGAGGATCTACCACATTTGTCACTCCCGTTTCTTCAGCAATAATCTGCTGCGTTCGAAGCGCAACCTTTACCGCTTCTTCAGTCGGGAGAGAGAGCGTCTCATCCATAGAGTTCGTGTGGAGGGATTGAACGCCTCCAAGCACCGCTGCAAGAGCTTGGAGCGCGACTCGAGCGACATTGTTCACTGGTTGTTGCGCTGTGAGTGACACACCAGCAGTTTGTGCATGCGTTCTCAACTTCATAGACCGCTCGGTCATTGCTCCGAAACGATCGCGCATGAGATAAGCCCAGATTCGGCGCGCAGCTCGAAATTTCGCAATTTCTTCAAAAAAGTCGTTATGAACATCAAAAAAGAATGAGAGACGAGGAGCGAATGAGTCTATATCCATACCCCGCTCGAGACAGTGCTCCACGTATGCCACTCCATCTGCAAGGGTAAAGGCGAGCTCCTGCACCGCTGTCGCCCCCGCTTCTCGGATATGATAGCCGCTTATACTAATCGGATTAAAACGTGGTGCACTCTCGGCGCAGTACTCAACAATATCACAGGAGAGTTTCACGGATGGCTCCGGTGGACAGATCCACTCCTTCTGCGCAATGAACTCCTTGAGCATATCGTTCTGGATGGTGCCACCAAGACGGTCAAACGGGATTCCACGCCGACGAGCGACAGCAAAATACATCGCCATCGCAACAGTTGCGGTACAGTTGATCGTCATCGAGACGGTCACGTGATCAAGCGCGATACCAGAGAAGAGAAGATCCATATCTTCAATGGTCGAGAGACTCACTCCCTCTCGGCCGACTTCGCCGCGGGACTTGGAGTGATCGGCGTCGTAGCCCATAAGGGTCGGCATATCAAAGGCTGTTGAAAGGCCTGTCTGCCCGTGCTCCAACAGGTATTTAAAGCGCCGGTTCGTGTCCTCCGGCGATCCAAATCCTGCGAATTGCCGCATTGTCCAAAGACGACCCCGATGCATGGTAGCGTGCACGCCACGGGTAAATGGAAACTCACCCGGATAACCGAGACGATCGGAATAGGAGTACCCGTTCACTTGCTCGGGAGTAACAACCCTCGGTTGTTCCCGGAAACTAAGCGAGAGAAACCTTTCCTTACGCTCCTCTTGAGAGGAAAATTTCCGTTCCCATTCGGAAAAAGAACTCGATTGATGAAGATCGGTTCCCTGCTTTTTCCCGTCTTTCGCCACGCGCTTCCTCCTTAGCCCATTCGAAATTCATCCATCAAAACGGCACTTTGACAACCGTTACTCTTTCAAAAGATGGCCCGCGATGACCATCTTCTGAATCTCGCTCGTTCCTTCATAAATCTCAGTAATCTTGGCATCGCGAAGATGACGCTCCGCTGGATAATCCTTCACATAACCATACCCGCCGTGAATCTGAACTCCGAGGTCCGCTACTTCTACGGCTGTTCGCGAGGCATAGAGCTTCGCCATCGAAGCCTCACGAATAAACGATTCGCCCCGATCCTTTTTTCTCGCAGCACCCAGGGTCAGATATCGTGCAGCGTCAACTTTCGTGACCATCTCAGCCAGATAGTTCTGAATCGATTGATGCTCGCAAATCGGTTTTCCAAAAGCGACCCGCTCCTTAGAATACGCTAAAGCATCACGGAGTGCGGCTCGAGCAATTCCTACCGCCTGAGCTGCAACCCCAGTCCGACCACTATTCAACGTCGTCATCGCAACTCGGAACCCATTGCCATCTGTACTCAAGAGATTCCCACGAGTCAACTCGACCCCGTCATACATGATACTGCACGTTGGAGAGCCACAAATGCCAAGTTTATCCTCGGGTTTACCACGAGATACTCCGGGGAGATTCAGATCGTGCACAAAAGCGCAGATCCCCTTATAACCGGCTGAGCGATCGAGCATCGCAAAGAGAACACACGTATCAGCTTCTGGCCCATTCGTAATCCAATTCTTGGTACCGTTTACGACATAGGTATCCCCGCTCTTCTTTACCGTACAATCCATCGCGGCTGCATCACTCCCAGAGCTCGGCTCAGAAAGCGCAAAACAACCAAGTTTTTCACCACGAGCCAAAGGTTCCGCAAATTTCTTTTTTTGCTCGTCACTTCCGTAGTCAACTATGGGAGTTAAACAAAGGGAATTATGGGCACTGACAATAATAGACGTAGAAGCACACGCCGCTGCTAGCTCCTCTATGATTAAACAGTACGCCACTTGAGAGAGTTCGCTCCCCCCAAAATCAGCGGGGACTGTGGCTCCCATAAACCCAAGCTGCCCCAGCTTCGGAAGAATTTCACGCGGGAAGTAATGCTCGTGATCGATTTTTTCTGCGAGAGGAAGCAGCTCGCCCTGAGCGAACGCTCGGGCAGCCTCTTGGATCATCTTGGTCTCATCGTCGAGATCAAACTGGAAGCCATCTTGCCAACTCATAGCGAGTATTCTCACCTATTTCATAAAAAGTTGCTAGGGAAGCTCTTCATTACGATGCTCCCTCGATCAGGAAAGGGTGAGATTTGCTGCGGACATAAGGGACAACTCTGCCGAAACCCGAAGTGCCTCTCAAGAGAAAACGACGGCGGCACGGTGATTATAGAGACAGTCAAGTATTCGCCCTACTATTCGCCGGTAAAATCCGGACTCCGCTTTTCAAGAAACGCTGCAAATCCTTCTTTTCGATCAGAAGAGCGAAACAAAGAAGAGAACGCGTCCGCCTCTCGACAAAGCCCACTCAAGAGCTCAACTTCGACCGCCCGCTGGATAAGCATCTTTGCATCTCGGACAGCGAGAGGGCCTCTCCCAACTATTGTCTCTGCCAACCTTTGGACTCGTGCTTCTAGCTCATCGCCAGGTACAACATAATCAACTACTCCAAGCCGAAGAGCTTCGTCTGCTCCGATATGGTCCCCTGTGAGACAGAGCCGTTTTGCTACCGATAAACCGCAGCGATGAACGAGTCGTTGTGTTCCCCCAAATCCGGGCACGATTCCAAGATTTACTTCTGGCTGCCCAAATTTCGCTCGCTCTGAAGCCACGATCAGATCACACGCAAGAGCGAGCTCCATCCCGCCACCAAGCGCAAATCCTTGGACTTGCGCGATAACTGGAACCGGGAGAGCTTCAACGAGCCTCATCACTCGTTGGCCCAATCCGACATACTGCGAGATCTCCCCCTGCGAGAGTTCATTCATCATCGAAATATCAGCACCAGCAACAAACGCTCTTTCGCCGGCCCCCCGAACGACAATAACTCTTAGACTCGCGGGATCGGATTGCGCTAGCTGTGCCAACGCCACGAGGTGCTGCTCGAGAGCCGCAAGTACATCCCGGTTGAGCGCATTGAGACTCTCCGGGCGGTGAATGATCAAATGAACGATCGGCCCGTGAATCTCTTGTTGGAGAACCTGTTTTGAAGTCATGACTGCATCTCTCCTCTTGTACAATTACTTGCTAGCCCATTGGACCGAGCTTTCGGCCTCCGATAAGGTGTAAGTGAAGATGTGGAACCATCAAGCCCCCATCATCTCCCATGTTGAAGTTCAACCGATATCCGCTCTCTTCAATTCCATTTTGTCGAGCTAGCTCAGCACCAACAAGGAGCATCCTCCCGAGAAGCTCGGCGTGTTCAGTTCGCGCCTCGGAGATGTCGTGGATAGGGAGAGTCGGGATGATGAGCAAGTGCACCGGAGCCACCGGCTGAATGTCTCTTATCGCAACGATATCCTCGCTCCGATAAACAAATTCAGCAGGGGCCTCACCTCGAAGAATTTTTGCAAATATCGTGTCACTCATAATTCGACCTCTCACTTCCATTCTCAATACGAGGGCTACGCGCCAACGCTATCGTCTTTAAGTGGAAGAGTCACGACAGCTGTTGTCCCAACACCTTTCGTACTATCGAGAGTCACGTCTCCTCCTGCAGCATGCGCGATATTGTACACAGTAAATAGGCCGAGCCCATTTCCTTCAACACTGACGCGATTTGCAACATCAAGATTCTTCGTACTGTAAAACGGCTCAAAAGCTCGCGCCAACTCATCGGGGCCCATTCCTCGTCCAGAATCACGCACAACGATCTCAGCTGTTCGCGAGCCAGGCGACGCTGAGACCACTATCTCAACCTTCCCAGAGGCCCCTCCCAAGGAATCGACGGCATTGTCGACAAGATGCGTCAAGATATCTTTCAGGGCAACGCGATCGAGCGAAACGGACACATCACTCTCAGAGATTTCAAACGAAACTTCCGGGTGCTTTTCGCGCTTTCTATTACAGACCTCAATGACTATCTCTTCTACCCGTGAAGAGTTCCCTCCGAAACGGGAGTCGTGCTTTCGAATTGAGCTCATCCGACGGGTGAGTTGCATGCCGCTTGAGACAGCTTTCTGAATTATTGAAGAGCATTTATCCCGTCTCTCAGGTGACACATCTGGACGAGCCAGGAACTCAGCCGAGGCAACAATGCCACCCATGATATTATTAAAATTATGAGCAACACCTGAGGCGAATATTCCCACCATATCCATTTTCAATTCATCATTGATTTGGCGCTCGAGTTTCCTCTCTCGTGTGTCATCACGGATCACCCAAACTCTTAAGAAATCCTCTCCGCGATCGATAACTCTGGAAATCACATGATAGTGCCGGAATCCTCCCCCAAGACTCTCAATTCCTTCGTCCACCAGAAAGAACGGGAGTGAGATCGGCTCGCGATAGGCCGATTCGAATCTCTCGCGCAACCTCCCATCATAAATTTGAAGAAAGACCTCGCGGATGTTTTGCTCAGAAAGGGAACCGCATGCCTGATAGAGGTGCTGATTCGCGTAAACAATTGTGCCCTCCGCATCGGTCACGCAGATTGCATCGGGGAGGCTGTCTCCTATCGCATTCTGCACGGAGAGAGCTCGTTCCGTACCACGTTTTGCTTCCAGGAGCTCCCTCTGGGAACGCGCAAACTGCAATTGATTCGCGAGTCGGGCGAGAAGCACCACACGGTCGATTGGCTTTGTAACGTAGTCACTTGCTCCAGCAGCCATCCCTTCAGCCAAATCTGCCGATTCGATCTTGGTCGTGACCATAATGACCGGTAACTCGTCTTTCGAAAAACTCTTTCGAAGTTCGATGCACGCTGTAAGTCCATCCATGACCGGCATCATAACATCGAGCAGAACTGCGTTGGGTGGATTCTGTTTACAACGCTCTAAGCAGTCTATTCCGTTCTCTGCCTCTTCGACCTCATAGCCCTCTTTCTGTAGGAGCGCGCGCAACAGGAGACGATTCGTCGCAGTATCATCCACAACGAGTATTGTTTCAGGACTCCTTTCGTCTCTTTCTCTTCCAGCTTCAGAATTCACGACCGCTTTCCCCGTGAGCTCACAATATTTCAGCTCAGATGATCTGTTTATCTATACACTGGAGAGATGCAAACGGTATAGAAACTGAAACGGAATAAGGGGGCTCGAAGCCGGTTTCCGTGAGATCGGACCATCTAGGTCTGACTCGAGCATACCCGAGCAACCCGAAGGGCGAATTCGCACGGCCCGATTCTTGCCCTGTGAAGCGGTTACGCAGAACATTAAGTAGCGCTCGCGGAAAGATTTCGAATGGTTAAAAGCCCCACCTCGCAAAAACTTGCGAACGAAGAGGACATTTTTGTGCACTCCTCTCATCGGAGCGTGCGAGAACTTCCTACCGAAGCCATCCTCTTTCCGCTCCTCAAGAAGTTCGAGAGTGAACTGCAAAACCGAGGGATGCTCCCCGACACCTCTCAATCTGACTTTTTCCCAATTTGGTTTCTCGCCGAGACTGAGCGAAACGTCGCGTTGTGGCGGCTGGGTCTCTCACTCTCATATGCCGAAGATTTTGAATTTTGGATCAGCGTGGAAATGCTCATTGAGAAGCGACTCATGAAGCTCACCTCTCCTGATCGAGAGAATCCATTTCACGGAGGATTTTCAAAGGATCTCCGATTTGAAGATCATCTTTCTCAATCAGAAGAGGAGTATATTTTTCAATTTCGAACCCTTTACACGGAACTGGCTACTGATTTCCACGCATTGAGTGTAGCCACAAGCATTGCGGCTCGAGAACTCGGAGAGGAAGAGCTTCCACTTTTACTTTTGCCTCTGCCACTCCAGAGAGTCACTCTTTAGCAATCGCTTAAGAAATCCTAATATCCGCAGTCAGCTAACAGCAGATCGGCTGTCAGGAACGGCTACCGGCTCTCAGCTTCAGCAGCCGCTCCAGAAAGACCGCTCAGCAGGCCTGCATGAGTTTGTAGAGATGTGCCCCGAGAGAATCGGCAAGCTCTTTTAGGGAAGAGTCTTCAGCGCTGTGGAGGTCAA
>JAGRAO010000127.1 GCA_020434565.1 Bdellovibrionales bacterium | reverse complement strand
TCAACACGGTCAAAGCGGCAGGCTTCGATGTGATCCTTCCCTATCTCACGACTCTTGGCTTCTATGATAATTCACTTGTTGAACGGGCTCTTGCACAACCTGATCTCATTCAAACTCCTGTTGATGGTCTGGTTGGATTATCGGACGACGTGCGACGTTTTTTACGTGAGAAGTCTCTCCGGGAGATTATTGGAACGTATATCTTAAATTTTCAGCAGGGGTTTCTCCTGCTTGGAACAAACCCAGAGGCCTTTCATACGGAATATTGGAACCCGCCCGTCTCGTTGCGGGTTCTTAATGAGCTGCGATTTAACGAGTCATTTCTCACGCAATTCCCAACGGAGGAAGAGGTAGATCCAGCAAAGGTGAACTCGATTATGCTCCCGAGATTTCCAACAGTGGGATTCTGGACCCCGAGAGTCCCCTGGTAGGTTAGTATGAGTCTCCGTTCAGTTTGAACGGGTTGAACGGTGAGGTGTCATCTTTCTGAAGTTTTGGCTTTAAACGTCTTGCGAGAGAATCTGCTAGCAGGCTCGCACCTAGTCGGAAGAACTGAGGATCGAGTTCGTTCATGTGCCACACTTCAGATACAAGAGCTCGAAAGCGGGCCGCTTGTTCGGGAGTACGAACACCACCAGAGATCTTTATTCCTACTCGTTTTCCAGTACGCTCGTAGAAATCTTGAAGAGTGTGGGCGAGGAGCCCCACCGCCCTGAGACTCGCACCCTCAGGAGCTTTTCCGGACGAGGTTTTGAGAAAGTCTGCACCGGAGGCGAGCGCCATTTCGGCGGCAAAGACAATATTCTGATCGCTTTTGAGCGAGCCTGTTTCGAGGATCACTTTGAGGGTCCTGTTCCCACACGCCGTCCGAGCAGCTTGAAGAATCTCGAGAACCTCCCGGTCTTTTCCTGCGAAATAGAGGGGGAGAGGAAACATCAGATCTATCTCTGTTGCGCCATCCCGTAGAGCTTGCTCAATTTCGGCTCGGACAAGGGTCGGGTTCGTAGCTCCTGCTGGAAACCCACCCACGACGGTGGCAATACCTATGTTAGTATTTCGAAGAGTTTCAGCTGCAATGCTGACAAAGTGAGGTGGTATGCAGACAGCGGCGATCGAAGGGAGCTCCCAAGCTGCACTTGCCTTCTTTGCACTCTCGCAAAGAGATCGGATTACGTATTCGGTGTCTGTTGGCTCGAGTCGGGTGAGATCAAGACACCGCACCAGCTCCTCAAGAATCGCATCCTTGTTGACATCGAGAACAGCTCGCAGAACAGCTCTCTCTTCTTGAACGACCAGGCGGGATTCCGGAGGAGGGTTAAACACCGGTTCTGGACTGGGAATAAGACGTGGAATCTGCCGAGATTCTTCAATCACGCGGTGTCTCCTCTTTCTTCTGAGCGACCTTAATTCGTGCACGAAGACGATTAAATTCTTTTTTGAAAGCTTCAAACCCCGGAACGTTCTTTCCATAAGGTCGAACGACTCGAAGATACTGCTCCTCGAGTGAAGTCGTTACGATGAGATTTGGACGCGAGTCCTGAGACCAGGAATCGAGAGCGCTCTGTCTCTCTTGGGTATATTCTTCGAGGAGCTGGTTTTTAACAGCATCCTTGTACCACTGTGCAAGTCGTTGAGAGATTCGCTTCAACTGCTTTACATTCTCTATGTACTCTTGATACTCTTCTTGCGTGCGAAAGGATCCCTCTCCGAATCGGTTCCAATATGTTTTAATCGGATGGTATTCGACGACGGCGTGCTGTCGTGGAAGATAAAAGTCAACAACTCGGTTTCCTACTTCTACGTGTAGCGTCTCGTTCTTCTGAAGAAGGAAACCTGGTATGAATTTCTCAAGAAGCAAAGCGTGAGCTGCTTCCTCGATTGAATCAAAAGAGTGCCCGTGATATGAGACGCGTGCTGTCGAACTTAATCGAGGAGAACTCTCGGTGGGCGATTGAGTTGGCGCATTCTTCGATCGGAGGACTTGCTCCTTTAAGTACTCGGTCAGAATGAGTCTCAGGGCCACAGTCGGTGCGTCTTGGCGCTCCTGCAGAGCAAGAGAAAACTCTCGATCCTTAAAGCTTGAAGCAGGTAACCCGCTGGCTTCTCGTGGGCTCAGCTGGTCATAAATCAAAGATTCAGACACCCCGAAAAGAGCTGCGAGCTGCCTATCGGTACTCACCTGCTCGATTTCTCCCTTCCGGAAAGCTTTAAGCTCAGACGTCACGAAATTTGTTGGAGAGGCAAGATAGCTTTGAATGTCGCCTTTTTCCCGAAGTTTGAGTTGGCGGAACTGAAGAAGCACAGGTGAGAGCTTTTCGTGCAGGATGTGATAGACAGCTGCCGGTTCGAGAGAATACTTTGTTGCGAGCGCTTCATCTCCGACCAGTGAAGTAAGTGGAGAACCCGTTCGGACTCCTTCGACCTGACGCTCGACTTCGCTTGCGAGTTCAGACTTGAGCCGCTGGTGATCCTGTCGGCCAAAGACGCGTTCTCGAAAGCGAAGATCGTCAGTGTATATAAAGCGAACGTGCTGTTCGATCTCGCCTCGAGTCACACCGAAGAGCTTTCGGAAGTCCTCGCGTGTGCTAAGGCGATTGATGACTCCACTTTTGTAGAGTTCGTTTTCAAGAGAGACAAGATTTCGAGCTGCTTTCAAAACACAGAGTGAGAGTGCATCGCGGTGTTTGTTTGTTGTCAGGATCTGCTTTTCTTCTCTATATCGATGCTCGTATGTTGTTAGGCCGATTTGAGGGTCTGAAAGAATTTGCTTTGCCTGATCAGCTGAGAGGCCAAACAATCCCGCGAGGTCCTCGAAGGAAGAAACCGTAGAAATAGGGCTCGTTATCTGCTCCTTTGCAAATTCACGCAACGGAGAGGCTTTTTCTTCTGCGGGTTGAGACTGGGCATTTTGGAGCTCTTTCGTGAGGCGGCGCTTGAGTCTCTGAGCGTCTCGATTCGAATCTGGATAGGCATCAGCGGCATACAGTGTGATCTGCTCTGCGAGCGACAAAGTCCTTTTCCCGACGAGTTTGTGATAAGCGACTTCTGCTGCCTCTGGGTTGTCTGGGTAGAGTGCTTCAGCGAGGAGTCGTTGCTCCTTTTGTTCAGACAGTTTTCCGCTCCGAACTCTTTCTCCATACAATTGAGCTGCTCGACTATTGTGCGGAAAGACGAGTCGACCCGCGAGCTCCGCAGAAGCGCTCTTGCTAAGGGCCCCAGAGAAGTAATCTCCGAGGAGCAAGAGAGTGCGTTCATCATATCGAGTGAGACTCGAAACTCGGGCATGGAGCCTCTGGGTAATTTGAGGTGCTTGATCGTTTGAACGGATGAAATGGGTCTCAAATGTGGAGTTTGGGAGATGAAGTGAAGTTGACGGGTTGCTCTCTCGAAATGAGATCGGCTCCGCACTGTGTGCTTGAGCATTCAGTGATACCAGCCGCAACCTTGGAGGAGCATCTTCCGACTTACTCTCGTCTGGTAAGCCGAGCTCGAGCGCACCCATCTCTCTTCCTTCGAACAGAGTTCAATACTCAACGCAGAAAGGTAATGAGCAGAGGTGAATGCAGGTGGGATCTCATGAGGACGGTGAGAGGGTAAGGGATATTGGGCCCGGGGTTGTCACGGATTTGTAACAGCGATGTAGTTTTTGTGTTATCGTTCCAAAAAATTGCTGGAGATGGCTTCTAGAGGACCTCAGATACCTTTGTCACATCCGTCGGCTCAAGCTTGGAGCGCACGAGGTCGAGAAACTCCGGAATCGGGAAGGGTTTTGCAAGGAAAGACAGGTATTGCTCTTCGTCCTCGTTGAGCCCAGGAATCTCCTCTCTTCCATAACCACTTGTGAGAATCACAGGGAGTGACGGATGAGATTCTCGAATGTGTCGATAGACCTGTCGGCCAGAGGCTTTAGGCATCGTTTGATCGATAAACGCCAAGGCTACCGAATCCCTGTGCTGATCAAAGAGCGCAAGGGCCTCCTCTCCATCACGAGCCGTGATGACTTTATAGCCCCGCATGCCAAGGGCTGCACGAACCAGGGATAAGACCATCTCGTCGTCTTCAGCGACAAGGATGAGATTCTCGCGAGTGACGGGGGCAGGATCTTCGGTATTTCCCAACTCAGAAAGCGGAACGGTATCGTCACTTGTAGGAATGAGGAACTTTACGATGGTTCCCGCGTTTTCTCGACTGATGAGTTTCACCGTCCCACCATGAGACTCAATCACCGAATACACAGTATTCATACTCGAGTAAGGGTCGTCTATCTCGGTATCAGGATGGAAGAGTTGAGCCATCTCATGAGGAGGGATTCCGACTCCGTCATCTGAGACCTCAAACTCAACATATTTCCCCGGATGCGCATTTGGGTAAAAAGCTGTCGGTCGTTCATCGCTCAATTGGCAGTCACGGACTCGCAACGAGATCGTCCCGTTCTCCCCAATCGACCGACTTGCTCGAACGGCAAGCAAAATCAGTACCTGCTGTAGATAAGCAACGTTGCCACGAATCGGCGGTAGGTCTTGAGCCAACTCAATAGTGAGAGCAATTCCTTCTCTCAAGAGAAACGAAAGATATGTCTCCGTTTCCTGGACGAGCCTTTTTACCGAGAGCACCTCTCTCGCCTTGATGTCGCGCTTGCCAAAAAGAATGAGGCGCTTTGATATTTCGGCACACAAAAGAGCGCCCCGTTCGGCTCGTTCGATCCGTTGAAAGAGGGGAGTGTTCTTCGGCGTCTCGCGAAGAGCTTGGGTCAGGTCGGTTAAGATATTGTTTACGTGTTCATCGAACTGATGAGCAACTGAAGCCGCAAGGTTCCCGAGGGTTCTCATCCTTTCGGCCTGAATAAGTTCCTGCTCGAGGTTCTTCTTCTCCTGAATACTCATCGTAACGCAATCAAAGTATTCAATCTGTCCGTTTTCGTCGAGCTTTGCTGTTTGGCGTTCAACGAACCACCGATACTGGCCATCTGCGCAAAGCACCCGATATTCGAGTTCAACAGGTTCTTTTCGGAGATATTTTCGAGCATCGTAAATTGCGTCGTGCCTCTCCCTATCATCGGGGTGAATGTAAGATCTCAGGAGAAACGGCTCGCTCTCGAAATCCTCAAGGCTTTTCCCGATGATTTCTACGGCGTGTGGGGAGACGTAAATGTAGGTGTTATCTGGACGAACACGGGTAAGAACAAGGCCAGGCCTCTCAACCAGGGTTCGGTAGTGCTCCTCAGCTTCTTTGAGTTTTTCAATCGCCTTCGAGCTGTCGATCAGATCTCGATAGACAAGCCACAGTTTCTCAATCCTCCCTTCGTCGAGAATCGGATAGAGGGAAACGAGTCGATAGTGATTCTCCCGGCCTCCATTTCTCAACCGGTACTCGTAGTTGTGGAGTATCCCGTGATTCCGTGCGAATTCTCGCACTAACCCTTCACTGTCAGTATCTCGCGGAAAAAAAGAAGAGAATGTGTAGTTTTCAATTGCCTGGCGACGAGAATGTGCACCGTGCGCCTGAAGAAATCGGACATTCGCATGTATGCAACGTGATTGGCTTTTCCAGAGAGCTTCGCAGAAGATATCTTCTGGTAACGTGAGTTGGATCGGTGGCGAGAAACGAAAACAAGCGACACCAGATGAGCTCAAATCGAGGAGTTCGAGGGCGTCTGAAAGAGTGAGCTGATCAGAAGTGCTGCTGCTGGTGCCAGAATTCACCTCAATTCGAGTAGAAAGCGAAGTCGGCGAAGATGCACCGATCGGATCATTTCCTTTGGATTGCTCGTTACTCATTCCCCAAATCTCTTCCGCAATCGACTAGGTTTGCTACTGGACTAAGGGGCCTACTGAACTCTGCGGTTGCAGCGATCGAAGAAAGTGCCCTGACCAGTGTTGAGGATCTCGAAACTCAAAAGCTTGCGACAGCTCTTTCAAACAAAGTATGAGGAAGAAGTCGCAACTTTTGAGAGAGACTCTCAAAACCCGTTGATAAGCTGTGAGAAACCGAACTAACACCAACGACTCAAAGGCAAAGATGGGCTCAAGTGAAACGCCGTATAGGCCGGACCTCACCAGAGAGTAACACAATCCCACTCTTCGAATAAAAATTCTTTTTTGTAGTGATTTTAACCAGCTATCGGCTCTACAGGCTTAGGAGAGAGAATCTTTCGTGTCCTTGTCCTTGTCCTTGTCCTTGTCCTTGTCCTTGTCCTTGTCCTCTTCGGTCAAGTCCCATGTCCGGCTCCGAGTCCTGCTTCCAACTCCTCTATTTCGAGGCGGCGACTGGAGCTGAAAGCGGGTAGCCGTACCAGAGAGCGGACCTGCCCGCCGCTGACCGCTGATTTTACTTGGAACAGGACAAGGATCAACTTCAGGGCTCTGATTAAGAGAACGTTTCTTAAGGAACAGTTGGTACTGTCCCCGAACTACCGCCCCCGAACTACCACGAAAAATCATCCTGCAACACTGTCACTGGCCCCTCATGCCCAAGTGAAGAAGCGATCGCTGGTGCAAGATTTGAGCAGCGCCTATTGGTCGTTGAGCGCCGACATGCAATGTGAAGTGCCTTCTTTGACCCAACGACGACAAGGAGTTTTTTGGCCCGAGTGACGCCGGTGTAGATAAGTTGGCGTTCGAGCAGAGTGTAGTGCGAGTCATGCAACGCAAGAACAACACAGGGCATTTCACTCCCTTGCGATCGATGGACTGTAATTGCGTAAGCAAGAGAGAGCTGGTTCGCGCTCTGTTGGTCGTATCGAATCAGCCGCCCGTCCCACAGCTCGACAATAAATTCTTCGCCATCCAGAATGTTGCTAATAGTTCCTGTCTCTCCGTTAAAGACCCCTGCCGCATCGAGAGAATAGTTATTCACGCGTTGGCAGACTTTATCGCCAAGATAAAATTGCGAAATCTTGGATGAGTGGACTCGGGTAGTCGGATCTTGGGAGTGGGGATTAATTCGGGCTTGGAGGCGTTCGTTAAGCGCATGTAATCCGAGCGGTCCCCTATTCGAAGGTGTGATCACGGTAATATCATCAAGGGAAAAACCAAATTTCCGGGGGAGTTGATCAGCAACAAGGCTCTCGATTGTTGAAACTGCTTCATCGGCCGATTTCCTCACGAGGAAGTAGGCGTCACTCTGTGTAGAGCCATCTGGCTCTGGAATATCCGGAACAATCCCCGAATTAATGCTATGGGCAAGGGTCGTAATAGCTGACTGCTGGGCTCTCCGGAAAAGCTGATTCAGGCTTATCTTTGGTACATCCACAATCGACAGAAGATCTGCAAAGACACGTCCGGGCCCAACAGATGGTAACTGGTCTTTATCTCCAACGAGGATGAGAGTCGCTGATGCTGGTATCGCCGAGAAGAGAGCCTTTGCAAGCTCAATATCGAGCATGGATGCCTCGTCAATAATGAGTACATCAATTGGTTTGCCATTTGACTCAAGTGGATATTGAGGGCCGTGTTCGAATCCTTGATCTGCGGGATTAAAGCGCAGCAAACGATGAATAGTTTTTGCCGGTGTGTCACACACCTGTGCCATCCGTTGAGCAGCTCGACCGGTTGGAGCCGCGAGTGCTACTTCGAGTTTTGCAAAGTGAAAGGCTGAAACAAGAGCACGAATAACAGTTGTTTTCCCGCATCCTGGTCCTCCGGTAATAAGAAGGAGCGGATATCGACTCGCATCAAAGACTGCCTGACGCTGTTCGGCGCTGAATTCAACTTCAAGTTCTTTCGCTGCTTGGGTGAGAGCAGCGAGAAGAGTTTCCTCAGAAAGGAGCGGCTCGGGAAAAGGTGAGCACCGCTTTGAGACGAATTCACTTACAAACCACTCAGCAGCCGCGAGCGCCCGGAGATATACCCGCCCCTCTTCAACGACTATGGCTGACTCTTCTTCGAGTTCAGCGAGAGCGTCGTCAATAACGATTTCCGAGGTGTCGAGCCCCAGCAAGGTTGCTGTTTTGGTCAAAAGCGACTCTCGTGGAAGGAAGCAGTGGCCATCGACAGAAGCCTTCTCAAGGGCAAAATGGACTCCAGCTCGAATTCTTTCGGGAGAGTTTGGAGAGAGTCCGAGGTTAAGGGCTATGGAATCAGCCGTCGCGAAGCCAACTCCTTTCATCTCGCGCGCCAGAAGATACGGATCTGATTTCACAATCTCTATACTCCGCGCTTTATAGCGCTGGAAAATACGACTTGCGAGCCCGGCACTTACGTGGAACTGCATGAGAAACTGAAGAGTCTCTTTCATCTCCTTCTCCTCAGAGAAGCGCGCATGGATCTGCTTTGCTTTTCTGGGGCTAATGCCCCGAAGGGCTGTGAGTTTCTCTGGTTCCTGAAAAATGACCTCGAGAGCGTTGCTTCCAAATTCCTCAACGATCTTTTCGGCGGTCTTTGGTCCGATACCTTGGATAATTCCGCTGCCAAGGTACCGTTTGAGGCTTTCATCATCACAAGGGGCGGCAACAGAGATAAAGCCTGCTTTCAACTGCCGGCCAAATTTTTGGTGAGTTATAAATGAACCTCGTGCAACCACGTGGGATCCAACATGAACATCAACGGCAGTGCCCACAACGGTTACGGGTTCACCTTCAGAGGGAGCTTTAACTTGAAGCACTGAATAGCCATTATCGGGGTTGCGAAACGTGATTCGTTGGACGATCCCTCGAACGATCTCTTCCGAGGAAGAGGAGTAATCTGGAGACATTATGCGGCCTCCCAAAAATAACCAATTCCACGGTACGATTTTAATCTTGCTGATGAAGCAGGAGAAAGCGATTGCCGCAAATGAGAGATGGCATTGTCTATCGAGCGCTGATTGGAAGACTCCCCGCTCTCCCAAATCTCACCGAGGATCTCTTTGCGACTCACGATTTTTGGCGAACGCGAAACGAGGGCCCAAAGGAGCTGAAACTCTCGAGCGGGGAGGCGCTTTGTTGCGCCATCCAGATCATGTAAAGCCATCTCGTCTCGGTGGAGGACGAAGTCAGGTCCAGAAACTGAATCAGCCGGGGCCTCTGAACCAAGTATTCGCTCTAGTCGAAGATAGAGCTCTTTTAGGTGAAATGGTTTGGGAATGTAATCAGCAGCTCCGAGCTCGAAAGCCTCAAGCCGAAACTCTGCAGAACTCATCGCTGTCAAGAAAACAAAGGGGAATGGCTTTGCCCGAGACCCGATTGAGCGCGCGACGGTAAATCCATCATCAGCAGGAAGTCCGATATCGATGAGAGCAAGGTCGTATTCTTTCTCATGGAGCAGAACCTGTGCTGTCTCTGCACTTTTTGCCCAATCAACAGAGAAGGAGCGATTCTGCAATCTCTCACAGAGATTTCTTCCAAGAGTGAGATCGTCTTCGACGAGCAGAAGAGCTTTCATACGAGATATCCTGGAAGAGAAAACCGAAGAGAGAAGCCTGTCTCAGGCTCAAGAATGAAAAAGCGACCTCCCATATGTTCGATGAGCCTTCGGCTGATGAAAAGCCCAAGCCCACTTCCGCTTCCGGGATAGAGTCTCTGAAACGGTTGACCGAGTCTCTCCTTTGAACCTCGAAGCCCTTCTCCATCGTCACGCACTGTTATGGAAACAGAGCCTGACGGAAGAACCTCTGGAGAGATCCAGACCTTATTTGCGGCTCCGTGAACCATTGCATTTCGAAGAAGATTTCGAAGGACTGTCGTCACGGCCTGAATATCTCCTTCAACAACACAATCCCTTTCACTTTCGAGGTCGAGTTCGAGATACGGGAACTCGATTTTCAGCATTCGCACGATCTCTCTCAAAGAGACCGCCTCTCGAGCAAGCTGGAGTCGGTCCATTTGCAAAAGAGAGAGCGAGTTCTCAACCTGAGCATGCAACTTGTCTGTCTGGGAGATAAGTTGGCGCACCTGGTCTTCAAGAGCGGTTCCTCCCGTATCTTCGAGTAGCCCGTCACCGGCGAGACGAATATTCGCGAGGGGCGTTTTAAGTTCGTGAGAAAAGGTGAGAAAAAAATCTCGGAGTTGCTTCGCATGCTTCGCGTCTCGATAGACAAGCCAGGTCAGCGCACCGCCACCGCAAAGGAGAGAGCCGATGAGTACCACGCCCTCCCACATGAGCATCCTTTGGTCTTTCGCAAGTTCGGCAGTCGCAGAGCTGTCCATGACCAGAAGCCGCGAAATTTGCCTCTGACTGAAGAGGTACCACCAAATCGAAAGAGAGACGGTAAAGGCGAGCCACACCGCCACCAGAATATATCGGCCTTGTCCTTTCGTCTTTGGTGTCTGAACGGTACTCATTTTCACTGAGCTACGATAGTATCAGAAGGGCGAGAAGGAAAATACTCTTCGGATGGGCAGAGAGGAGAGTGCTCTCGGCAAAGGGAATTATGTTACGCATACATACGATTCAAGTTACCCCATTCATGCAGAATTGCCGAATCGTTTGGTGCGATTCAACTTTTGAAGCCGCCATTATTGACCCCGGTGGTGAGGCAAGTCGAATCTGGTCGTTTGTGCAAGAAGGGAAGCTCTCGTGCTCGCAGATTTGGCTGACGCATTCGCACCTTGATCATTGTGGGGGGGTTGCAAGTTTGATGCGAAGTGCGACGTGTGAACTTTGGGCGCATTCCTCTGAAAGATTTTTTCGCGAGAATCTTGAAGCAATTTGTTTGCAGTATGGGATGCCTCGTGGAGATATGGAAAACTGCCCGGAACCCGGCCATGAACTCGTCGATTGCGCAGAGCTCTCCGTGGGAAATGAGCG
>JAGRAO010000126.1 GCA_020434565.1 Bdellovibrionales bacterium | reverse complement strand
CAGCACTTTTGCAACCGGAGCGAGACAATTGGTGGTGCACGAAGCACAGCTTACCACGTGGTGTTCAGAAGGATTGTAACTCTCGGTGTTTACTCCAAAGGCAAGGGTGAGGTCAGGATCAGGAGAAGGAGCGGAGATGAGCACTTTTTTCGCCCCACCGTTTAAATGGAGCTCTGCTCCTGAGCGTTTCGTGAAGATGCCGGTACTTTCGAGAACGAGCGAAACATTCGAACTCTTCCAAGGGAGTTTTGCAGGATCTTTCTCGGCAAACACCCGAATGTTCGTTCCGTTGACACGGAGCTCAGTGTCAGTCGCAGAGACTTCACCCTGAAACCTTCCGTGAATAGAGTCATATTTTAAAAGATGAGCGAGCGTCTGGGCATTCGTAAGATCATTGATAGCAGTAATCGCGAAACTCTCTTGAGCGGAGGGGCTTTGAAAATATTGCCGCAATACGTTGCGACCAATCCTGCCGAAACCGTTAATTGCTACCTGTGTTGTCATTGATCTTCTCCTCCTGAAAATTGGGGCGGGAACTCCGACCTCTGATCCCTAATCGAGGAGCTCAGAAACCACTTTCGTTTGGATTCAGATAAATGGCTTGAGACCTCGAGAAGGGAAGTGGCGAATCAAGCGCGTATACTATCCGCTCCAGCAGGTATCACAAGGGGAGTTCGGGTCAGCTCGCGGAATTTGTACACTGAAACAGTTAAAAAACGTCGAAACGGTGCCTTTCGCCCGTCTACGAAACCTTCAAGAGGAATATGCAGATCACCCCCTGGTACGAGTGAGTAGGGTGTGAAATATTGAAGAGCACAAGAAGAGGCAACACCGAAGCTAACTCGCTAATATATTAAATTCATTGCTGTTTTAGCGCGCAGGTTCAGATATAAAAGAGCCGAATATGAGGCTCCCGAAGACTGGTGCCTGAATAGTACGCTTTTAACCTCGAATTACGGAAGACTCGCTATGGAACCAAATGCCGAACTCGTTCACCACGGAATCATTCAGATGGTTACCGGGTCAGGTCCCGTGGTTCAGGGAGTTCTTTATCTTTTGATTCTGCTCTCGCTCTGGAGTTGGACTATTACAATAGCCAAATACCTTCAGTTGCGACGAGCCAAGCGTGAAAGTGAAGAATTTAGCTCAATTTTTTGGGAGGTCCGAAATCTCGCTCGGATAGATGACTCTTCTGAACGTTTGCAGAACTCACCCTTAGCGCAGGTTTTTCGGGCTGGATTTCGCGAGTTCTCTCATCTGTTGGGAGCAAAGCGGGGTGGCGAAGATGGGATAGCCTCTCACTTTTCTAATCTCGATACTGTTCAGCGCGCATTACGGAGAGCTGAACAGAACCAGAGCTTGCGATTAGAGAAGGGGGTCACTTTTCTTGCAACCGTAGCGAGTGCTGCGCCGTTTATCGGATTATTTGGAACCGTCTGGGGAATTATGAACGCATTTCACAGCCTTGGCTCGGCGGGATCGAGCACTATTCAGGCCGTGGCTCCCGGTATTTCAGAGGCGCTGGTGGCGACCGCGATAGGATTGGCTGCTGCAATTCCAGCTGCGGTTGCCTACAACTATTTTGCGGTCGCAATTCGTCATGCTCGTGAATCAATGGATAAATTTAGTGACGAGTTTCTCACACTGGCAAAACAACAGGTAGATTAGAGACCAAGCGACAAAAAGTCTTGTAGAAGAGGAATTGAAGAATGGGATTTTCAGGAGGCGGCGGAGACGATGGACCGGTGGCGCACATTAATGTGACGCCACTCGTCGACGTTATGTTAGTGCTGCTTGTTATTTTCATGGTGACCGCCCCCATGCTCCAGCAGGGAGTAGACGTCAATCTTCCAAAGGCCACAACAGCCCCCCTTCAGGGATCAGCCGAACAGCTTGTTATATCAGTAAACAAAGACGGAGAGGTCTTCCTCGGAAGCGGAAACAAAATGGATGTCCCCGAACTTGCGAAGAAACTTGCCGCGATCCTTCAATCAAGACCTGCAGATCAGCAGAAAGTCTACATCAAAGCGGATACTGAATTGCAGTACGGAAAGATAATGGAAGTGATGGGTGCGCTTCACAAAGGTGGGGTGACCCAGATCGGTTTGGTCTCTTCGCCGATTACTGAGAGATAGACTCTTCAGTCCGCACCTCTCCGACGGAGTTTCATCGTGAGTGATAATCGCGATTTTTCTTATGGTTTTTCAGTGTCACTCGTGGGGCACATAGTCCTACTCTATCTCCTCGTTTCACTCGGAGGGGATGGAAATTATCACTTCGGTGATGAAATCGTGTATTCCGTAACTCTTGAGGGTAGTGCGAAAAAGGGAGGAGAATCTCAGGTTCCCGATAAGAAGAGTTCTCAGGTAGCTCCTCCGAAGAAAGTGGCTGAGGCTCTTGATAAGGTAAAGGCGGAAGAGGAGAAAGCTGAAAAAGATGCTGAAGTGTCTCTGGCCAAGGAGACTCCCACGCCTCAGCCGACACCAGTTCCAACTCCTAAAGCCACCCCAAAACCAACTCCGAAGGCCACTCCTAAGCCAACTCCGAAATCAACACCAAAGCCGCCGCCACCAAAACCGAAGGCAACTCCGGTCAAGAAACCTCTACCGAAGAAGGTCAACATCGATGAAGAGCTTCAAAAGGCTGTTCAGCGGTATACAGGTGAGTCAACGAATGCCGGAGGCGAAGGATTTGGTTCTGTTGGAGGAAGACAGGGAAAGGGTTTTGGCGGAGGAGAATTGAGGCCGCCAGCATTTTTCGCGTATCAAAAGCTCCTCGAGCGATTTATACGGTCGGGTTGGCGGTGGCATGACCCGGCAGCGCCGCTTGAAGCGCGGGTCTGTTTTCGGATCTCTCCAGAGGGAAAACTCTCCGATATCGCGCTTTGCGGCACGTCTGGAAACAGCCAGTATGATTCATCGGTCCTGCGGGCAGTCGCGAAAGCCGACCCGGTTCCGGCTCCTCCGGCAGAGGTCTACCGTTTTTTTGAAGAGGTCCGGATGACTTTTCGGCCAGAGGCCTAGCGATTTTCGTGTCGCTTCAATTATATTTTTATCGCTTTTTCATTGAGCAAGATAGCTGATTGCATGCTCTCCCCATCTGCCCTTTCGACATCGTCTTTACTGAGGCTGAGGCATAGATTTAGCCGGTGTTCTTATCATCGCGGGTAAATGAAAAGGAGGCCTCGGAGAGAGCTCGGTCTCTGGTGAGATCGTCTAACAGCGCTTCAGCAACATTGTTATGGGTCCAACTGTAGGACCCTCGACTGGGTCGGGCGCTGAGGGCATCTTTCTGCTCCACAAGAATTTCTCCTGTGTTATTGTCTCTAATTGAGAACGAAAACGTCTGCAGAATTGGCATTCTCTTTGATCCGGGAACGACTCTCTTAAAGTCTTCGAGTTCAAATGCGAGGTTTCCGTCGGTTATTGAATACTTCTTTGTTCGCGAGTCAGCATCGATCAATCCCAGCGTAGGTTTTTCGTGAATCTGGGTTCTAAGAGACCAGAGGTTCGGCTTTTCTGCGACAAGAGCTGCCATTTTCTCAACCAAGTCTCGCTCAGCCGATGGGCCTGGGAATTCCTTCTCAACAACATCTTTAAATTCAGGTGCTTGCGGAAAAAGGACCCGTCCAATTTTTCTCGACAGTTCCTGAAGCATGGAATATCTCCATTTTTCAAAACTTAACGTGATAGTTAAGCTATCGAGAAAGAGAGATTTACTCAAATATATTTTAGTCCGTCAGAGCAAGGACTTATCAGAGGACCGGGCCTGCAATGACAGCTTTTACCGCTCAGCCTTCCATACCGCTTTTCGAAATTCTTCTGGATATCGGTGGCAGTGCTCGTTATATGCCGGACAGTTCCTCCCCAGAAAAAGCTCCTCAGGAGGGAGAGCGGTCAATGCTGGAGATTTCTCAGGAAGCACCGAATAAAGCTCCGCGTCATCAGTGTAGGTTCTCTCTAAAACACCCTTTAGACGATGGACTCTAATGGCTTGAAGTAACTCTTCCCATACGCGATCTAAGTCTTGGGGCTCTCTGCCAGAGAGATCGATGTCAAGAGATTCTCTATAAGAGAGCTCAAGTGGTCCAATACTACTGTCGAGGGGAATAGCTTTTCCCTGGTCGGAGGGATTTTGGCGCTTCTTGAAGAAGGCTTGGCAATTTGCGTGAAATTCTTTGACGGACGGAAGCTCGGGTTCCATTGAAGTCAACTCTGGGAGGCACTGGTGGTAAAGTACCTCGTCATCCACCCAACACCGGTAATCCCCAATTTGGTCGCGGTGCAAACGGATTGCGCATCGAATAGCGCGAATTCTTTCGGTTACCTGAGATATTGAAACCATCGACTTTCTCCATGGAGTACTCGAGAGAGCATAGCGATTCACAGAGCATGTTTTCAATGCAGGAAGGGGGGATAGGTGCCCTTGCAGACCTTGGTTGCCCCGACTAATGTATAGCGGCCTCCAAGAAAGATTGGTGAGGTGTTGCGGTGGAGTAATCCCCGTGCTGTGTTTGAATGGTTGGGTGACCGTATGAGAGATTTGCGTTCCACGTTTTTGTTTTCTCGAATTGTTTTTGTACTCACCGCGGTCTTGTTCGCAGACTGCCTTTTTGCTCAAACCGATATCGTTGTTCGGGGCTCTGGAAAGCGGTACCCACTCGCGATTCCAGAGCTGTGTTTTCAAACAGAAGGAAACGCGGCTGAGGCCCGGGAAATTGATGATGTGCTCGGGAGAAACCTCGATCTTTCTGGCTACTTTGAGATTCTGAGTCCAGAGGTTTTTGTTGAGACCCCTGGAAAATGCGATCCATCAACATTTGCATATTCGGACTGGTCCGTTATCGGCGCAGAAGGACTTGTGAAGGGGATTGTCCGTGGTAGTCCGGATAATATTACGGTCCAGCTCTATCTTCACGATGTTCAACGTCAGCAAGTGACTCTTGCCAAAGAGTATTCCGGGCATCCATCGCAGAGTAAGGCGATAGCGCAGCGGTTTGCGAACGAGATCATGCGTGTTTTCACTGGAAAGCCGGGGATTTTTGGGAGCCAGATCTCGTTTTCTTCTCGGGTAGGTCGCTTTAAAGAACTTTTTGTAATGGATATGGATGGCACAGCCATTCGTCAGCTTACAGATGATCGAGGAATAGCAATTTCATCTTCATGGAATCCAGAAGGAACGGGTCTGGTGTACACCTCGTATCGTCGGAGAGTGCCCGAGCTGTTCTTCATTGATTCGTTGAGTCGGAAGATAAAGCAATTGACTGAAGGTCCAATGCTTGATCTTGGTGGGCAGTTTTCGGCAGATGGACAGGTAATCCTCGCCTCGCAGAGCACGGGGACCCAATCTGACATAGTGCTCCTCAATCGAGACGGAAGTCTTCGACGTAAGGTCACGAACTCTTTTGGAGTAATCGATGTTTCTCCTAAGTGGTCGCCCGATAATAGGGAGATAGTTTTCTGTTCAAATAGAGCAGGAGGACCCCAAATTTACGTGATGGATGTTGAAGGGAGAGGGGCTCGGAGAGTGAGTTTCGTGAATTCAAACTATTGTACCTCGCCGGCGTGGTCTCCGGATGGGGGAAGGATTGCGTTCGTGTGTCGGGCAGAGGGAAATTTCCAGATTTTCACAGCTCGTCCGGATGGAACGAACCCGCTTCAATTGACCTCCTATGGGAGCAATGAAGACCCAGAGTGGGCTCCCGACGGAAGTTTTCTCGTTTTTGCAACCACGTTTGGAAAAGGTAGCCTTTATAGTATCGCCATCATGAACCCTGATGGTTCAAATGTGCGCCAAATTACGAAGAGCCGGACAAGCGATACAGACCCCGCGTGGGGCCCGGTGCCTTAATCTCGGAGTTTGGAGGATCACCCCTTGAAAAAGTGCCCTTTACCAAACTATTCTCTGTCCGCGCGGTTTCCACGATGTATATCCAGCAAGTTGCGTTACCTATTGCGAAGAAGGTGGTCCCTGTAGGACAACTCTTCAGCCGCAAGGCGGTAACTCCGCTGAGGGGACAAAACGTTCGGGATTAGGGTGCGTTTGTGAAGCGTTCAAAAATGAAAGCTTCAAAAGTGGCCGGCCTAGTCGCTGTTCGCGCAAGTCCTCTCAAGTGTAGTTGCTTGTGCACCGTTTGGAGCGGCGTTTTTGACTAATGCAAGGAGTTTCTCATGCGATTGTTTCGTACACTGGTGTGTCTCATTCTTGTCGCGTTTTTTAGTGGATGTGCCTGTCGGACGAAGACTCGTGCACCTGACGCGGATAATGTTCCTCTGGCAGAAGCTGGCCAGGAACTTGAAGATATCAATTTTGCGTTTGACCGCTACGATCTTTCATCTACCGCTAAGTCAGCATTGGCGAAAAATGGAGATTGGCTGAAGGAAAATTCTTCGACCTCGATCGTCGTAGAAGGTCATTGTGATGAGCGTGGTACTCGAGAGTACAACCTCGTTCTCGGCCAAAAGCGTGCTCAGGCTGCATATGACTACCTTCGTGGACTTGGAGTTGCCGACTCTCGTATGTCAACGGTCTCTTACGGTGAAGATCTTCCGCTTGACCCGCGTAGCAACGAAGTTGCTTGGGCGAAGAACCGACGCGCTCACTTCCGCGTTGAGCGGTAGTTGTCGGCTCGGGGCCGGTATCGTAATGTAGAGAGGGATGGGTGGACTCGATCCATCCCCTGTCTGGATTCGACATCGGCCCCCGCTCAAAGCCGACTGTCCCAAGGAGGAGATGAAGCACTTGTACTATCGATATGTTGTTGTGTCGTTGGCCGGTGTGATCGCTCTCAGCGGGTGTAGTGGCCAAAATGAGGCGCTCCGCCGGGAAATGGATCAATTGCGCTCTGCAATTGAGGATCTGAGAAGAGTTCAGGCAGAACAAACTTCGCGCTTCGCTGCCCTTGAGAATCAGAACCGCCGATTGACGGGTAAGTATGAGGAGCTCGAGTTCGATCAGCGCCAGAACATTTCTGGAGACGTCGACTCGCTTCGTGAAAACATCAATCAGCTCCGACGACGTGTTCCTCCCCCTCCTATCGTTCCTGAAATAGCCCTTAATAGCGATGAAGTCTTAGCTGAAAAGCTCGACGGAGAAGAGCGCCGATTGTTTGGGAATGCCCTGTCTCAGATTCGGGATGGAAAATATCCAGAAGCGCTTGAAGTGTTGTCTGAGCTGTATCAGATAGTTTCTACCCGTGAACTTCCCGGCTATCTCCTTTTTTGGCGAGGAGTCTCTCTTGATGGTCTCGGAAAAAATCGCGATGCTCTCGCGACCTATCACCAACTCGTACAGGAGTTCCCTGAGCACCCTCGCGCGGCACTCGCGCTTCTTCGACAAGCCTCGGTTTTCGTTCGCCTTGGTGATACCAAACTCGCAAAATTGACCCTCCAAAAGCTCGTCACTGAGTACCCAAAAGCGGAAGAGGTCGCGCTCGCTCGTGAGCGTCTTCGGAAGCTTTAGAATCATGACTCGTTTCAGGAACTGCTCTCGTAAGGGGGTATTCTTTGTTCTTGTTGGGACTCCCCGTTCACAGGGAGAGATATGACCCAGGTATATCGATATCCTTCGAGCTTGCCGGAAGAGTACGGGGAGAGCTGTGTTGCAGTTGGAATGTTCGATGGCCTGCACAGAGGGCACCAGGCTGTCTTAGAGAGACTTTCCGATCTATCTCAGAGCAATCATCTTTCTTCTCGCGTGGTGGTTTCGTTTCACCCCCATCCAGCGCAAGTTCTTGGGAAGAGAAAGAACGTGCTGCCAATTTCTACTCTCCGAGAGTTGCTCGAGGATCTCGATGTACAAGGAGTAAGCGCGCTTTATCTTATTCGTTTTACGAAAGAGTTTTCGAGGCTCTCCTCAGAAGAATTCCTCAACGAGATATGTGTAAAGAAGCTAAGAGCAAAGGGCTTCGTTATCGGTCCTGACACGGCGCTCGGGAAGGATCGCGAGGGAGGTCCTCCGGTTATTGAAAAGTTTTTCGAAGGCAGAGGTGGCGTAACTGCCCGTGTTGCGGCTCTTGCTTACCATGGCAAACCGGTTGGTTCAACCACTATCAGGGAGTGTCTCTCACTTGGCGATGTTGAACAAGTTAACCAATTACTTGGTCGACCGTATCGAATAGTTGGCAAGGTGCGACGGGGCGACGGGCGCGGCACTCCGCTGGGATTCGCGACAGCCAATATCGTCCCTGGACGCAGGATTTTACCTCAGCTTGGAGTGTACGCTTGTTTCGCAGTATTGAGAGGAGAGAGGTTCAGGGCCGTGTGCAATATTGGCATTCGGCCAACCTTTGGCGGGAAGCGACCTCGCCTTGAAGTCCATATCCTTGACGACTTTTCGAGAGAACTGTACGGAGAATCCTTGGAGGTTCATTTCTTAAAATTTATTCGAGAAGAGCGCGCCTTTGATGGCCCCTCTGCTCTCATTGAACAGATTTCGCATGATGTTGAGGAAGTAAAAGCGTACTTTATCGAAGAGTATTAAAGGTGTTCGAATGGCACTGGCTTTGGCTGAGCTCCCTGTGGCAACCGAGTCAAAGAGAGTTTCGTTACATGCTCAACTTGATCGGATAGCGAAGGACATAGCCGTAGTTTGGTGTTTTCTTTCGCATGGGAGAATTTTCAGTTGGGAGATGGAGAAAATGAGAGGAGGGTTCGAACGTATCGCGGCGGAGAACCCATCCGCCTCGATGCGATACTACCTCAGTTCCTCTCAGAAGAACTTGGTTCAAACGTAAGTCGAAGTCTCAGCCAAAAGCTCATTCGTCGAGGGGACGTTGAAATTGATGGCGTCCCCACGCTGAAGCCCTCGGCCCATGTAAAACCTGACGCAGAACTCACCTTTCCGGTGTCCTTTAACGATGCTGCGACGATTGAGGGTGAAGATATCCCACTTTCCATCGTCTATGAGGATGAATCTCTCCTCGTTGTCGATAAGCCCGACGGTTTAGTCGTTCATCCAGGTGCGGGAGTTCAAACGGGTACATTGGTACATGGGGTGGCGTTCCACCTTCGGGGTGCGATGAGTGAATTCGAAGGGAGCGCTCGACCGGGGATTGTTCATAGGCTCGATAAGGATACAAGCGGATTACTCGTTGTAGCGAAGACCGCTCTTGCTCACTCATCTCTCGCCGAACAATTTATGGAGCACTCGGTTGACAGAGCCTACCGCGCGTTGGTGTTTTCCACTCCACGCGGAAAGCGTGAGCTCAATAGAGCCGACAGCGGGGTCGTGGACAAGCCGATTGGGCGCGACAAATCGAACCCGACCCGAATGGCTATACGCGAGGACGGAAAGCGCGCAGTCACAAACTGGAAGGTTCTCGAGCGCTTTCGGTACGGGATACTGGTGGAGTGTGTATTGAAAACTGGGAGGACGCATCAAATCCGAGTACATCTGAACTCAATTGGCTCACCGATCATCGGAGACCAGACGTATGGGGACTATTCGAGCCTCCCAAGCAGTTTGCTCTCCGCCGCCAAGGGATTCGGACGTCAGGCGTTGCATGCATATAAACTGGGATTTCTCCATCCACGATCAGGTGAACGCCTCTTGTTCGAGAGTCCTTTGCCAGAGGAATTCGAGAACCTCCTCACGAGCTTTCGGTCGTTCACCAGGGGAATATAGGAAATGGTGCAGTTTCACACCGGCTGTTGGAACGGTCGATTCGCTCTGCGCTGCGCGGAGTCTCCAATTGAGCATATCTTTGTGGGTGCACCTCTTTCGCGAGAGCAAGTTGCAAATCTTCCAATATTCAATTTTGACGAGACTCTTGCTCGAGGTAAAATAAGACAGGTGCATGGTTGTGACCTCCTCGATCTTCGAGAAGCAGAACCAAACGACGATACAACTCCGGCAGATGGAATATTATTACTGAGAGAGGGCGGCTACTTCGGTTCATTTGTTCTGAAAACAGCTGATTGCCTCCCTGTGCTAATCTGGAGCCAGTCAGAAGTTGCTCTCGTACATGCGGGATGGCGGGGTTTAGCTCATGGGATCGTTGAACGCACCTGTAGCCTCATGTCTGGCCCTCTCAACGTATGTGTTGGTCCCTTTGCTGGAGCCGAATCCTACGAAGTCGGTGAAGAAGTGATTTCTGAATTCCGTGATCCGGTGGCCTCGGCACTTTCGAACGGAAAATTTCTTCTCGATCTCGGAGGAACTCTGCGCCGTTCACTGGCGAGTCAGCCAGTAGAACAATTTATTATTTCCGATTGTGACACCATCAGTGACGAGCGGTTTTTTTCGTATAGAAGGAATAGAACTTCGGAGAGGAATCTGCTTTTTGTCAGAGTTGAGTAGGTGAATCCGGCAGACCGAATGGTCGTTCGATCTCGATTTTCATCGCCGGCTTTCTCGAACTTCGATAGAGTAACAGGATGAGGCGCACTTCGTCGAATCCGACTCCTGACTTTCTGTCACCAGCGCTTCGTTCTTCTCTATCCAGTTATACTTTGTTTCTGTTGTTTGCTGTGTCTTTCTATCCCACGTTTACTTAAAAGGAGGCTTGACGCATGGAGTCCGCTGACCGAAAGAAGATCCTCGAACTCGCAAAGCGAAATTTTACGATTCGAAAACTCTACCGAGAGCACCAAGATCTCGAAGAAAAGCTGGCTCGGCTCGGGAATAAGCGGTATCTGACTGCTCAGGAAGAAGTAGAACAGAAGACCTTGAAGATTCGAAAACTCCGTGGGGTTGATACCATGTTGAGTCTCGTGGCAAACGCTTTTTAGCAAGTTCACCTCTCAGGCAC
>JAGRAO010000125.1 GCA_020434565.1 Bdellovibrionales bacterium | reverse complement strand
CATTAAAAATTATACCGCGAGCGTTTCGAAATTCACTTCGAACAACCGCTGTGTACGCATAACACTCGTCATGGAGACACGGCAAAAGCACGGCTCTCTCCGGAACGAGATGTACACCCCAAAAGGTAGTGCCAAAAAGATACGGTGCAAAAATGAATGCACGATAGCGGGATACATGCTCTCTCAAGAAAGAATAAAGCGCAGTCGAATTAACGCTGTGCTCCATCCATGTCAGCTCTTCATCAAGAGAGAGCCCCATACCTTCGCTGAGACGAATCTGAAGCGGAATCCAGAGATCAAGGTCTCGATCGTCGACAGGAAATCGGCGCACAACGATGCCATCCTCAACCGACTCTCCTGGTGAAAACTCATTCTCCCAAGTTCGATTGTCGCGCGCACACGTCGTAAGAATTTCAACCTTCACACCAGAAGTCTTCAGTTTCTCTGCAAGGGCTCCGACGAGCGCTTCAGCACCACCGACAACGCCTGCACCGAATCGCGGAAGTACGAACGCGAGAGGTTTACTCACCGAGAACCTCCGGCATTTTGCAACCATCCCATTTCTTGAAACGTAGGTCGACACACCGTATCCCATCCCTCACCGAAGAGAGCAGATGTTTCACGCGCAAGCTCAGCTCGTGCTCTCTTAAGAAACTCACTCCAATTCGCAAGCATGCGATGAGAAATCTGGCCTGCCGTCCGCTCGAAAACCTGTGCTAATTCACCGGCGACCATATCGACAAGGAAGTTCTCTTGCGCAAGCATCTGGCCCGGGCAGTTGTCCTTCGGCAGTTCACAACCAACGAATCTTTTGAGAAGTGCGGCTATCTCGTGGGCTTCAGTCTCTCCCGGATCAACAAGGAATGCGACCTCCTCTGGCAGAAAGCCGGTTGCTCCAAATGAACTCGAGAGAACAGGCTTGCCAGCCATCAAACTGAGAGAGATATACGGCTCAAGATGACCGTACGAGCTGAAGAAGGTGTGTATACAGACATCGATCGATCCGAGCGCCGCACGCCACGCTTCAGGACTCCGACCATCACGAATATCCACCCGCTCCGGCCGAACTCCGTATTCCCGAACAAGGGAGTGCGCTTGAGAGAGATGAGAGGCATCGACGAACCACAAAAGACGAATCCGATCCTCTGGAAGAGCGCGCAAAGCCTGGAGTACTTTATGCACCCGGTACTCCCCGTGAGGAGGACAGACCATTCCAAGAACGAGCTCATTCGAGAGAGGGCACGACTTGAGCGAAATTGGTTCAACTGGAACCGGCAGATAAAAGCTCTCGCGTTCGTTCGTAATTCCGTCTTGCCGCAGTTCGAGATACTCATGGTGATCCCGAATAGAAGAGAAGAGAGCGCACAATGAGAACGCGGCTTCTCGTCTCGCGTGAGGACCAACCCTCGTGTACTCCTTTCCACGCTCAGGAAAACTCGACCGTTTTCCACGAAAATGAAGCGAGGTGTCATTCCAAGAGCTATTTAAAATAGGCTCAGGTCCATCCGTTGAGAGAAGAAAGTCGTGGAACCACACGACTCCAGGAATGAGCCCGAGATGTATGCGGGTAAAATACGAGCTCGGCCGGTCTTCTAGTTGATAGAAAAAGACATCAAACGGATTCTGTTCATGGCGATGGAATGCCTGCAGGTAATGGGAAGAAGGGACAGGCCCATCTTCAACAAATCCATTCTCAAAAAGTTCAATCTCGAAAGAGCCACTCAATTTTGTCAAGAGAAGTTCAGTGGCGTATCGAGCAACCGAACCCACGTCATCTGAAGATCGCAGCGTGGGAGAAAACCACGCAATTCGCCGCTTTGAGCTGTTTGGCGGAGTCATGCTCGTCCGACTCCTGAAGCAGCAACTTTGCGATCGGCTTCTGAGTGGTTCAGGGGCGAAAGGAGACGATCGATGACGTGATCCCATCCTTGTTCTCTCAGTCCAGAACGTTCGATGAGCTCGAGTCCCGCCTGACCAAATTGAAGCGCCTCGTCAGGATTCTCTATAAGCCGATTAAAGGCATGTCCGATAGCATCGGTGGTCGGGTCAACGACGAGGCCATTTTTTTCGTGTTCAACAAACTCAAGCACTCCGCCGCTATCCTTCGCGGTAACTACAGGCTTTCCAGATGCCATCGCCTCGAGAGTAACATAACCGTAATCTTCATTGTGCGGAGCATAATATACGACTTTCGCTCGAGCATAGAGGTTCAAAAGCTCTTCATCCGAGACTCTTCCAAGAAACTCTACTCGATCCCAAAGATGATGCTTACTGATCTCGTTCTGAAAATACTCCATGACTCCCGGTTCATCAGCCGTTCCAACAATTTTAAGTTTTACAAAGGGATGAACTATCGGCATCGCTTTGAGCGCAAGATCTACTCGCTTAATGGCGCACAATCGTCCAACGGACAGGACATAGTCCTCACCTGGTTCTGAACGGTATTGCCCACCGAGCGGAAGCGGCGGATACAGGGCTTCGCCGTCTATGTCGTTATACTTTTTTAAACGCCGCGTTACATTCTTCGATATTCCGGAGACATACTGGCATTCCCCTATACTCTTACGATCTCCTGAGACTAACAGCCTCCGGAGCTGTTCATCGCGAGGGTCATCTGAGATATCAGAGTACCGCCCCCCGTAAAGATCATAAATTGCGCGATGCTGGTGGACGAGCCACAAACTCTTCCTGGGATGTTTTGCATAGTAACTCGGGAACTTTGTCGCAATGACGAGGTCAACTTTCTCTCCGCCGCACTCTTCAAGATTCAGAGAACGCCAAAGAGCTGCCTGGTTCAGGAGTGACTCCTTCGGAAACACGGAAAACGGCAACTCAACGGTATCTGTATTGTGACCACGCTTCCGAAGTTCTTGGCACAGGGTCTTCACGAGAACCTCTTGCCCACCACTTGTAAAGGGAACCTTCACTCCGAGAACGAGGATATTTGCCATAATGGTCACCGCTCGTTCGTTGCGACAATACAATAATCTTGATAGCCGAAGAGCAAGGAATTCAGTCGATCAATATTGTCGTTGAGCCGGCCGACGGTGAGACTCCACCTCGGGCTCATGAACGGTTCTCGCTCGATCTTCTTTAAGAGAGCACCTTCAGGAACGGGAGAGCGAAAAATGACCTCTGAATGAGGCAATCCAGCAAGGCTCATGGTGTAACGGAGGGTATCCGGATGAAGCGGCCAGATGTGGGTAGGATCACGAAAATAGTTCGACGAGAGCGCGAGAAGCGACGTCGGATTAATCGTCTCAACAATTATCTTTCCTCCCTGTCTCACTTTGGCAAAACAGAGAGAGAAGAAGCGCTCAAGTTGTCTCTGAGTCAAGTGTTCTACAACTTGAATTGCGATTACTCCGTTGAGAGAATCGTCCTGGACCTCGGAAAGATACGCAATTCCATCAGCGAGTCGCGCGTCGAGTCCTTTCTCATGACACGCCTCAATCATCGCCTCATCAATGTCGATTCCGACAGCCCGCATTGCGCTATCACGAAACAGCGAAAGAAGCTCCCCACGCCCACAACCGATCTCAAGAATCGGTCGTTCATCTCGTTCGAAATGAGGAAGGTAAAACTCGAGATGTTTCGATATGGTTTCTTCGTTTACGCGATAGCGGTTTTCAAGTAGGAGATAAGAGTATTCGGGTCCTTCAGAAAAATCTGGCGAGGAGCCATTAACTGAAGGCTGCCGCTTTGACGCTCGGCTAACAATCGACTCTATTCCACGGGAAACAGAATCCACTTCTCGCAAATCAGCGGCATGTTTCTCTACGACACTCTGAACACTGGTGACTCGCTCGTTAATAGCGGTGAGTTCGCGATAAAATTGCTCACGCAACCGCTTTTCAGAGGAATGGACCGAGGCAGACTGATCACCTTGAATTCGGTCAATTCGATTAATCGCTGAGGTGATATCGACATCGATCTTTCGAATGAGTTCCCAAAAGTTGGACGCATCGCGCTCGTCAACATACCGTGAGAACTGATTGAGAAGTCGAACAAGATGAGCGTTGTATTCCTTCTGTTGATTGAAATACTCCTGCAACACTCCATCCCAGAGCACGGACGCGAGTTTCCGTTTGAGTCGAACGATCAATTTCCCGAAAATCCCCTTGCGGTGAGATTCAAACCCTCCAGGTCTTCTAAGCGGATACGCATAGTGGACATTCAGGTGGCGAAGCTCTTCGGAAGAAACAATTTCACCAGCCCTTCGGCTCGATTGAGGGTCGCCCTGTGACGGTTGAAACGAGGGGGAGAGCGCTTGATCCGTCGATTGATTCTCGAGAATCTCCTTGCGGATATCAGCCATGATTGCGCGGATATCGCAAACAGATGCGCCGTTTTGGGATATCACCTGCTCCCCGCCTTCCTCATCTGTGACAACATTCCGTTCGGATTTCACTCTCGCACACCTCACATCAGATACCAGTCCTTCTACAGGCCAGGACAAGGACGAGAGGCTATCACAAACTGTATGCGGATAAAAGAACCCCAATGAATTCAGAGTTTTAACACGAAAAATAGCAGGAAATTTTCGCAGATCAAAATTCAGGTATCTCTCATAGCAAATTGAAGATCGTTTGTATTTAAAACCGTGTCTTTCGCACCGAAAGTAATGGTGTTGGTAGAGATGTGTTCGAATCGGATATCAGCTGTTTCGAAAAGTCTAGGTGGCTTGAGCGATTCTACCAGGAAATGAAAAGGAATGAGGTGGTTTGGATGTTGGCGAAAGACGAGAAAAGAAATCCGCTCCTCTTAACTGTCAAAGAGGCCGCGGAGATCCTTCGAATTCATCGACCAAAGGTATACGAGCTTATCAAAGCGGGTGAACTCCAGGGGTTTAAGCTCGGTGCGGATTGGCGGATACGGCGTGAGTCAGTAGAAAAACTCACGGGCCCAATTCCTGACGATTTCTTCATGGGATAGTGCTCTCGTCATCACTCTCTTTGCGGCACCCTTCCGTCGGAAGAGAGAGAGGGCAAATGGAGAGGATTTCTCTCCACGCGGAAGGCCGTCTCGCAAGGGACAGAGTGGGGTTCGAGGTTGTTCATTGTAAGGGAGCAGATTTATCTGCTCCCTTTTTTTCGCCCTCTCGAGTTCGGGCTCAAACTTTCCTTTCTTGTCTTAATTCCTTATCGGACCACACTCAATCAAAAAGGGAGCTGATCTCTCCAGAGGTATTGGACGACAGCGCCTCTTGGGTCAGTATAACCTCATGCGGTTGAAAGATTTTTTAATTGGCGTGGGAATCACAATCACTCTTCTCCTTGTGGCAGAACTCGGAGTGGGATTGACCTTTGGCGTTCGAACAGACCTCGTGATTGACCACCCGATCTTTCACCATGTCTGGAAACCAAATCAGACGTTTCTGTCTTACTGCCCGGGAGACGAGACGCCGTCTCCTCCCCTTCGAACGGTAAACGCGCTTAGTTGGCTTGACGGACCTGTACTCTCAAAAGAGAAAGAGCCAAACGAATTCCGCGTACTCTTCGTAGGGGACTCGTTTGTCCAGGGCTCGGGAAGTGCCAAGGCCTCAATGCCCGGGGTCGTGGTTCGACTTCTTCAAAAGCAGCTCCCTTATCGAAAGGTAACTCATATCAACTCAGGAACTCTCAGTTATTCCCCACTTTTGATCTCGGTGAGGCTCGCGAATTTGCTTCAATACCACCCAGACCTCGTCATCTTTTCAGTTGATATGACAGATGACTTTGACGACTGGAAATATCGACAAACTATTGTTGCGAATCCGGCCGGTTCTATCCTCGCGGTACAACCTCGCTCACTTCTCTTTGCCCCCTTTCGAGAGGGACGAAATGGGATTGAGAGGTCATCATTCTTTAAGAACGCTCCTCTCTGGCTAGCAAAGCGATCGGAACTCGCATTTTTTCTCTTCTCTTTGTTTGCGCAAGACTCTGGTTCTCCCTCTCCAAATGAGGTCTTCCAAAAGAACTATCTCGAATTGCACGAAAAGGGGATCTATACGCGGTGGGCGTGGTGTCGAAATGAGTGGGACGAATTCACGACAGAAAACGTTCGATTCACACTCTCTCAGATCGATCAGGTGGTTCGAGCCGTAAGGGCTCTGGGAATTCCGCTCGTCGCCACGGCTGTTCCGCACATTCACCAACTCCAAGGAGTATGGTCTGAGCGCCCGCATCTTTTGATTCAAGAACAGGTACTCGCTTCAGGTGGCCTTTATGCCGATACACTCTCAAAACTTAGAGCTCTTGGAGAAGAGAGTGAATCTCTCTACTGCAAGGGTGACATGCATTTCAACTCTCGCGGCAATGAGCGGTGGGGTACGGCAATAGCAGAATCTCTTATTCCCCTTCTTCCGCTTGAGCGGCCTCAAGGAGTTCCGTAAGAGCGTTCGCGAGAGAGGCATATTCAGCCACCGAGAGAGTTTCGGGTCTCCGCTCTGGATCCATGCCAAGTTCTGCAAAGACATCTGCGAGATGAAGCTCTGGAAAGACTGACGAAGCATTCATACTATTGAGGATCTTCTTTCGGCGCTTAAAAAATGCTGCTTTGACAGTCTGCTTGAACCAGAACGAGTTTTTTACTTCAAATTTGGGGGTCGCTCGAAAGCGGAGTTCGACTATCCGAGAATCTACGTTTGCTTTCGGATGAAATGAATCTCCACCCACAATAGGGCCAAGCCGCACTTCTGCCATAAGTTGGCATGCGATACTTGTTGTTCCATACGTTTTTCCTCCCGGCTCTGCAGCCAATCGATCAGCAAACTCTTTCTGGAGGAGAAGAATCGCGCGTTCAATAGTTTGTGAATTGTCAACCAAGTGAAAGACGAGATCGGTTGAAAACGAGTAGGGAACATTACTAAAGATCGTAATGCGCTCCCCTATCGCTGAAAAATCCACATACCGAGCATCGCTCTCGATTACCTCAACTGCTGGATATTCAGTTCGAAGCCGTTCACAAAACTCATGTTCAATTTCAATAACGGCGCGCAACTGAAAGCGGGCCAATTCCTTGGTCAGAGCTCCGAGACCAGGCCCAATCTCCACCAACACTTCGTCTGTACGTGGTCGAGCAAAATCAACTATTTTGTCGAGCACGCTCCCATCGACCAAAAAATTCTGCCCCCGCTCCTTTTGGGGCTTTACCTGTAAGGTTCGAAGCTGATGCTTGACGGTTTCAAAAGGTTTTCTTTTCAAACGAGCTGCTCTCCTGCGTGTTCAATCGGCCAACGTGGATGGATCTCAAGCGACTCCTTTTGTGAGCCGCACTCGCCGCAGATGAGAAATCGGATCCCCGCGACGTAGGCAATCATGGCAGCGTTATCCATACAGTGCTGCTTTGCTGGAAACAACACATGAGGAACACGAAGACTCATAGCCTTTTCACGCAGATATGCGTTTGCAGAAACTCCCCCTGTAACGACAAGAGTTGAAAGCCGAGAGGCTTCAAGAGCCTTGCCGACCTTAAAGAGCAGGGCGTCTACGATCGCATTCTGAACCGCGGAAGCAATCTCCGCCTTTGAGGATTGAAACGATCCCGATTGTTTCTCACGTTGCACAAGGAGAGAGATCGCTGTTTTCAAACCCGCAAAGCTCAAACCCTTCGCTTCTCGCATCACCTTGGGGAGGGCAAAACGAGGCTTTCCCGCGAAGGTATCTGCCATTTGCGCCAACGCGGGTCCACCAGGATATGGAAAGTCCATGAGCGCCGCCGATTTGTCAAACGCCTCTCCAGCTGCATCGTCAACCGTTCGGGCGATCAGCTCATATTCGCCAATACCCTTTACAATCTGGATTTCGGAGTGGCCGCCAGACGCAATAAGAGCAAGAAATGGAGGCTCGAGTTCCGGATGTATCAAGCGAGGTGCCCATACGTGTCCCTCGATGTGATTTACTCCAACAGTCGGTACACGAGAAGCGATCGAAAGTCCCTTTGCAAACTCCACTCCGGTAAGGAGGCACCCTTTGAGGCCCGGCCCACAGGTCACACCTATGAGGTCAATCTTCTCGAGAGGCACTTGAGATTGTGCCAAGCACTCCTCCAAGAGGAGCGGTAGAGCTGTGAGATGCTCACGCGACGCCAGCTCCGGTACAACTCCTCCATATGCTCGATGGACATCGGTCTGTGAAGCAACACACTCTGAAAGTATTTTAAAGGAGCCGGGAGAGGAAATATTGAGGACGGCGGTGGCCGTTTCGTCACAACTCGTTTCTATTCCAAGTACGAGCATAGCGCTACGACGGAGAAGTTTCCGTACTTAAGAGGTAAACGGCGATAGCGGAAAGATCGGATTCTTTTGCTCGAGCATAAAATTGAGTTGGACAAAACCGGGGGTCTGTACGACGATTGCCCGGCACCTGCCCGGTTTGAAGATATCGAACGATTTCGGGGATGCTCCAAGAACCCAAACCGTAGACTTTCGATCCCGTAATGTTTGGCGCAACTCGAATCTCACCAGCCCTCGAAATTTCTCTTCCCCCCTGAAGGTATTTCTCCTCAGCGATGAAGTCGCCAGGAGTGCTATGGCACTGATCACACCGTGCGACATGCTCGACAAGATACTGTCCGTAAATTGGAGCGGCGGTTCCTTCAAGAGACGGGACGACACCATCGACCTCCTTTCGCTGTTCAAGAATGCCCGAGGTGTACCTGTCAATGAATCCTATCTCCCTCGTCTCATATGAAGTTTCTACCGGTGGTTGCGTCTGAAGGTAGGCCACGATTCGGTAAACATCATCATCTGACATCCATTGATATCCCTGATGGTGCTCTGAAGCGAGACTCCTTCCATCTGGAGCAAGCGAGGCTCTGACGGCATCAGCGATCTCTTGCACATTCCACCCTCTAATTCCCGAATTGCTCGGCGTAATGTTTGGGGCGATGACCGACCCATACGTGTCTCTCAGCGGAATGCCACCCGAAAGCACGACTCCTGGCTCCGGGCGACTGCCGTGACAGAACCCACAGGCGGCAAGGCCATGAACCAAATCTCTCCCAAGACTCGTGTATTGGGGAGGAAAAGATTGAGGAGGAGGAACTGGAATCGCTTGATGACAAGATGCAATCAGGAACAGGAGTCCGAGGAATGAGAAACGAACAAAGAAACTCATTCCCGCACTCGGTTTGATAGGTGACAGATGTGAATTCAAAGTTAGGCTACCTCGAGGACGAGTTCCCGACACCCCGTGCAAGGACCTCCAGTCAAGCGATCGGAGGCTAACACAAAGTAACTCTTCCGCAAATAATCTCAGCTGAAGATAAGATTCAAGACGAAAACCCATCGAGCTAAGACTTGAGAGTCTACGTAAGCCCCGTACAGCTCTCCTCGAAGGGTTCAAATCTTCGTTTCGAAGTGAGTCGACGAGACTTGGTCCTTTATGGCGGTTCTCAGGAGAAAGTTCGAAAGACATTTCTGCGGAGGACGAAGAAATATTGGCCTTATCGATTTCCGGAAGCCGGGGAAAAAGAGCTCACTCCTCCCAAAAAAGCCGGCATGCCAAAGGTTTGTCGGTTCTCCTTGAAGAAGTTTTTCCCGTTACGCTCTGCTTGCAACGAAAGACGGGAACTCGATCAAACACCGCCAAAACCTATCGATGATTCCGACATTCTCATTCGTGTTCGCTCAAGATGGACTGCGCTTGCTCGCTCCCCTTTTCTTCGTCCTCGTCCTACTCAACGACGACCGGACATGGATGAACAGAAGGAACGATCCACTATGGGCTGGTGACGAAGATTAGAGATTTCCGACCGACCGCAATTCGCCGTGAGCAAACTCACGATAGAAAGGGGCGAGTCTTCGTCGAAGCATCAGCCGTGAACGGTGGAGCCTCGACTTGACTGCGGGCACTGAAAGACCAAGGATCTTTCCGACCTCTCTGCTGGTGAGGCCATCGATATCTCTAAGAATAAATACTGGTCGGTATTCGTCTGGAAGCTTGCGGATTGCACTTTCCAAAGCATCCGAAACCTGTCTTCGGAGTGCGCCCTGGTCGGTATTTTGATCATCAGTGGTACGGAGCAGAAGCGAATGTTCATCACTCGTTACTGTATCTTCCATCAGAACTGAACGATCCTGTTTCTTCTTCCGCAATTTCATGAGACAGGAATTGACTGTCACGCGGTAGAGCCAACTTGAAAACGAAGACTTCCCCTCAAAACCTTCGATTTTTCGATACACTGTAACAAAGACATCCTGAAGGACTTCTTCCGCGTCTTGAGAGTTTCGACACATCCGAGAAGCAAGACTGAACGCTTTCTCACTGTATCGGCTTACTAATTCTTCAAAACTTCGCTGATCTCCGTTTCGAAATCCGTCGATCAACTCGAGGTCCGTCTTCGTCTCCAACATCACATCCTCCAAAACCATCCGTGAATACCTCTTCCGGGGAAGCCCAGAAAAACTCGTTCTAGGGTGATTTAGCGAAAAGCGGGCCAATGATTACAGAGGTTTCCGAAAGGTTTCAGAAAACTCCGTCTTGCCAAAAAGAAGAAAGATATAAGGGGATTACAAGAAAACCCTCTCTGATGGAATTTTGACGACTGGCCAAAAAATCAACAGTGCTCGTCAAAAAACAGGCAGATCTTGCCGGAGAGAGCCGGGGCAATTTTTCCTCTTGAGAGACCGTCTTCTTCGAACGCGCTACCCTGAAGCCTTTTCAATTGTAAGGAAGCGGGTTCCTTCGCGGCGTCGAACGAGCAAGAGAACCGGTTGCCCTTTCTTCATCTGCCCAACGGCCTTTGCATACGCATCAGCATCCCGGAGCACCTGACGGTTAAACTCTTCAATGACATCTCCTCGGACCAAGCCTGA
>JAGRAO010000124.1 GCA_020434565.1 Bdellovibrionales bacterium | reverse complement strand
CCTACACTCTTCTCTGAGCTCTCAAAATGGTCCTGTTGTCTCATTTTGAGATTTTCTTGAAGAAAATGGCTCGGATATCGTCAAACATGAGAACTCTAATATTTTGGAGCTTCCTGAGCCGAGAACTTGGTTTTTGTGGAATGAGTGGTTAGATCTGTCGGGAGAGAAGATCTCAGAAAGGATTAGCACAGATGGAATTTTATACTTTTCGATGGCCTCGTGGGACGCACACTCAGAAGAGTACGCATTTAGGGCGTGCTTCGGGGCTGTACGGGTTGTTTGCTCCTGGGATCTTTTTTGTCCTGCTCGGCCTTGTAGTGGTGTTTGCACCTGGGCTCATTCTCGCAGCAATATCTGCTTTTCTTCTCTTTGTTGGCTCTCTCTTGCTGGTTGTGGCGTATAAGTTCTGGAGCTTTCAGAGAGAGATCAAAAAGGAGTTCTCTCATTTGGGTTCATTTGAGACAAGCAAGCGGGGTGCGAAACCCTCAGCGGGGAGATCTGGTGGAGAACCGGAAGTTGAAGTGCTTGGTCCGGAAGAAGACGACCAATTCATGAAAGGTCCGTTTGGTCCGACGAGGAGAGTCGTCGTTCGCCGTTCCAAAGTCACATACCACTAAACTGGATAAGAAACGGTCTAGACGTAGGCGTCTTCGTCCCCACCACCACCGACAGCGATTTTTCCTTCTGCCTCGAGACGTCTGACAATGTCGACGATGCCTTGTTGCGCTTTTTCGACATCTTTGACTTTTACTGGTCCGAGCGCTTCGAGGTCTTCTTGGATCATCTCTGCAGCACGTTTGGAGACGTTGTTGAAGAAAAGATCAGATAGGTCTTTGCTTGCAGTTTTGAGAGCAAGTACCAACTGATCTCGCGGAACCTCTTTGAGAACAGTCTGAATTCCCTTGTCATCAATATTTTTGATGTCATCGAATGTGAACATGAGGTTCCTGATCTGTTCTAAAACATCTCTTCAATTTCAGTAATAATCCGCTCTTCGTTATTACGGTCGACAAAGTTAAGAATATCAGCAGCTGATTTTGGACCGACGACCTCTTCTTCGTTCATCGTTCCCGCTCTTAAAGTTGATCGAAGTACTTCACGTACTTCGTCGACAACGTCACCCTTCACCATATTGAGATTTGCAATTCGGATAAGGATATCAGTCTGCGTTTCTTCACTCATCGTTTGCAGCACCTGGGCTGCCTGATCAGGATTCATTTTTGTCAGGAGAAAAGACACTGTCTGAGGGTGTTCAGACTGGATAAAGGAGTTCAAGATTTTCTCAGGGACGTCTGCAATAATTTGGCTGATTGGTTCTTTCCGACTTCCAGTAATGTATTCAAGAAGCCCTTCTCCGGCATCTTCTCCGAACGCATCAGCGATAACTTCTCGAGCGAATTCGCGTCCGTCAACGAGGAGGGTTTCCCCCGCCTTCATCATCGAGTGGAATTCCTTTCCGATGACGAACTGATCTTCCCGGGGTACCTCTGAGACGACCATAAAGGCGCGACTGATACGCTTCACTTCGTTTTCATCGAGGTGTTGTAGTACCTCAGAAGCGAGCGATTTACCGAGCGTGAGCAGGGTCATCGCTGCTTTTTCGGTAGCGCTATAGCGTCGAGTAGTATCCATACGTAACGAACAAAAATCTGTCTCAAAATCTTAGAGCAGCGCTCCCTCGATTTCAGAAGGAGCCTTATCGTATTTGTGTTCCGCTTCTCGTCCACTTGGATAAAAATGCGGGTACGATTGCTCTTTTTCACTTCGAACGAACAAACTCTTTGGTGTAAAAAGTTGAAGTCGTTCAAAGGAGATATCGATAGTTAAGATGATTTCTTTGAGCGTCTCGGACGTGGAAAATGAGCGAGTTGGTGACGAAAATGCCAACTCTATAATTTATTGATTTTACTTGAGTTATTGGACCAATGCAGCGTCTCATACAGAAAGCCATGGTTTTGGCGGCGGGAAAAGGAACTCGTTTAGGGCCGCTCGGGGAGACGACCCCGAAGTGTCTCGTCGAGGCTGGAGGGGTGCCGCTTCTCGATTCTCTCCTTCGGAGGCTCAAGAAATTTGGGGTCTCTTCGGTCGTGATAAACACCCACCACCTGGCAAACCAGGTGCGAGAACACCTCAACAAGCACCATATACCTGAAGTACGGGTTTCGGTCTCAAACGAACGAGAAAAACTTCTTGATACTGGGGGAGGGGTCGGGTTCGCTCGAAAGTACTTCCTTGAGGAGGATGCGTTTCTTGTGCATAACGCAGACATCTACACGGAAAATGTCCTGCAGCCATTTCTTGAGAACTTTGAGAGAGAGAGGCCTGATGCCGCACTTCTCATTTTTCCGACCGAGGATCCGCGAGGTCTCCTCTTTGACACCCATAATATGCTTGTTGGGTGGGTGAACCGAAAAAGCAATGAGTCAAAATGTATCCGGGATGATGTCGATTCTGTATTTTGGGGATTTGGAGGAATCTCAATTTTGACCCCAAAGGTTTTTGAGTACATGCCTCCGGAGGGAGAGCGGTTTTCGATCATTGATACCTTTCTTGAGATGGCTCGTGACAACTGTGTTGTGGTTGGATACCCGAAGGCTGAAAAAGGAATGTGGCTTGATCTCGGGACACCGCAGCAGATAGCGGTACTTGATGCGCACCTTAAGAAGAAAGAGATTGCTCAAAAATCTCAATGAGCTCTTGAAAGCAGCGAATTTCAGCGCGAATGTTGTCAGCCGTCTTACGACCTCCTTGGTTAAACCAAACCGCTTGCCAACCTGCTGATAGCGCTCCTTGATAGTCCGCGAAATCACAATCACCGACATAGAGCATCTCTTCAGGAGTGGCGCCGATTCGTTGTTCAACACCTCGGAAGACGTTTGGGCTTGGCTTGCGATAGCCGAGATCGCTCGCACAAAAAACGTGGTCGAAATGGTGAGCAATGCCGAGATCAGGGATCAGTTTGTGGATGCGGTGATCGTTGTTCGTAAGAATTCCGGTAGAAAGGTTGAGGCGCTTACAGAGTTCCACAAAATCTACTGCAAATGATGTGAGCACTCGGCTCTCAGCTTTGGCAAAGTGTCCATGCAGCTCTCGAAGAAGCGCGGCGGGTACTGGTTTGGAAGAAAACTGCTGGAAAATATTGCTGATGAATCGTGACCAAATCGCCACATCGCGGTCTCGGTTGGCTTGATACTCTTCGGCTTCGTTGACATATTCGCTCTCGAGTTCCCGCCACGCTTGTGGGACAACTTGGTCTATTTGATCAGCGCTTACGTCAAGACCGTGCAGCTGAAAATACCGAGCATAAGCAGTCCCGACACTCCCCCGAACACGAAACAAAGTATCGTCCGCATCCAAGAAAACATGCCGTACCTTATGGAGTTCTATCATCTGTCATCAACTGAAGAAATGTAAGAGCAGTAAAAACATAAGAGACTACAAGCCACCCGCCTCGGGTGTGAGCTTGAAAGGGTTATCGCCAAAATACTCATTCCACCTTTGGTCCACCAGTTGAGAGGTTGTTTCATCACAAAAGAGTTCTTCCGGGTAATTTGGCTTCATCCGCGCATCGATCACAAGCGGACCTTCGTAAGAGAGGTGATTTCGGTAAATAGTCTGGGAACGGCTCGAAATATCAGCTCCGGGCTCAAAACGGGTAAATGTCGTCCAGAGAAAAGCCATCTCACTCGACACACTCCTCTCAGCTTCGTCAGAAAGGATTACGAGGGGCCATTCTCGAAACACATCTTCTTGGGAGGCACGCTTCGCCAAAGAGGGATCATTCGTGAAGCTCTGGCCTTGAAGGACAAGGCATCCACGGCAAAACGGTTTTGCGTGAGTGAGGTAGCGTGGCAACTCCCCCGAAAACACCTTTGGGAGTTCTCGAATGGGATCTCCAACTCCCAACAATACTCCCTTACTCCCCTCGTTTACTGAGGGGCCAGTGTAGTCGAGTGTATCCATCGAAAGATTGGAGAACACATAGAGATCGGTGCGCAAATCTACTCGAGCGAGCACGTATTCAAGGACGGATCGAAAATCTCGCAGATCTTGTTCCTTATCAACGAGCAACAGGAATTTCGTTAAGGAGAGCTGCCCTTCGCCTAAGATTCGGAATGCCGAAACCATTGCTTCGCGTTTGTAGCGCTGCTTTACAACCGCAGCACTGAGAGAGTGGTAGCCAGTTTCACCGTAGGACCACAAGTCGCTTACCGTGGGCATGACAAGGGGGAACAGAGGAGAAAGGAGTTCCTGGAGAAAATCACCGAGAAAAAAATCTTCTTGGCGAGGTTTCCCGACGACAGTCGCCGCACAAATGGCGTTTTTTCGATGATAAAGCCTTTTGCATCGAAACACCGGGTAATCGTGTTGCAAAGAATAGTACCCATAGTGATCTCCAAATGGTCCCTCTGGGCGCATTTCGTTTGGATCCACTTCGCCAGCAAGAATGAAATCCGCCTCTCCAAGCAATGGGAGCGAGTTCTCTCGCTCTTGAACGAGTGAAACCTTTTGGTTCATCAGCAGCGAGCACAAAACAAGTTCAGGAACATTTTCGGGAAGAGGAGCAATGGCAGAAAGAATGAGAGCTGGCGGCCCACCGATAGCAATATGAACAGGGAGCTTTGTGTTGAGCTCTTTTGCTCTCGCCAGATGATATCCGCCTCCCTTTCCAATTTGGCAGTGCAGCCCGGTCGTTTCGTCATCGTAGCGCTGAATTCGATACATCCCGAGATTTGTCTGATGGGTTTCGGGATCTGCCGTCAAGACAAGTGGGAGGGTGATAAAGTGTCCACCATCGTCCTTCCAAGTCTTAAGAAGGGGAAGAGAGGAGAGTCTGGACGGTGTCTGTTGACTCTCGAGTATTGGAGCTCGGCGGGTACGTTTCATTCCGAGCTTGAGCATGGGAGCCAACGATCGTCTTTCTTTCCAGAGTGTTGAGAGGCGCGGAGGAACGGGACCTTTTGCTACATCGACCAGGCTCTCAATGAATCGCTTCGGTTTTAAACCAAAGGCGAGTTCTACCCGCCGTTGGGTTCCAAAGAGATTTGTTACGAGGGGAAATTTTGCCCCGATAACATTTCGAAACAAAAGAGCTGGTCCTCCCTGTGCTATAGCACGCCTGTGGATTTCGGCTATCTCAAGGTCAGAGCTAACGGGGACGGAGATTTCGAGTAGTTCTTGTTCCTTTCTGAGAGTGTCGAGGTACTGGTGGAGGTTGGAATACATCCTTTGTTCTACTTCTTTCGAGTTTAAACGCAGGGAGAGTTTGCAAATCTAAATTGGGGGTCCATAGTGATTGGCGTGCAGTATCAGTTAAGTCTTTCGATTCGTCCAGCGTGTGACCTGAAATAAGGACGACGGCTTGCTCCGTTTGAGAACCAGGGTAAGACTGGTCGCCCTCACGATTTGAAGAGCGCTGTTCAAAAAGCTGTGGTAGTACCACATAATCACATGTGTGACCCGACTCCTACTGGAACGCGCTCTGCTGACACGCGTCAGCATTATTGACAACTGCGTAGGGTACGGAATCTCCCCACCCGTAGATGTCTCCTGTGCGAAGTGCCGTTTCAGCATTACTCGCGGCTTGCTGAAACGAAGTTGCGTTCGGTCGATTCTTGAAAAAGAAATTTCTTTTGTCCAAAGCTGCCAAGTAGAACTCCGGTCTGCCCTTAGAGTCTCTCTCAACGATATTCGCACAGTCTTCGGTGAGGAAGTTTTTTATCCCTTCCGCATAACAAGGATCAGTCGAAGCTACCTTGTAGCGTGTGCTCTGGGTGGGATGGTCGTAGCACAGATAGGAATAGCGTGTCGCAATGTATGCCGGTACTTTCGCGAGTACAAGAACATATCCGGAACCTGAACTATCGTGTTCCGCATTCCAGTTACTCGTCATGACATTGTAGAAGATCGTTTCAAAAGTTCCCGGGGACGGAACCTTTCGTTTCCGACAGTTTCTAATGAGTTTAATAAGCTCTCTATTATATCGGATGTCGTTGTAATAGGTAGCTCGAATAAGCTCAAACTTCTGTATGTTGTCTGAAATACTTGCTGATACTTCCGTTGGCAGTTCCCCCTCTAGAAAGAACTTTTGAGCGGTTTTTACTTCCTTAGGAGTAAGGTTAGCGGTGATTCCACCACTGGCTCGCTGTTTCTCGAGCTTCTTAATAAGTTTCGTTAGGGTTTTTGCCTTGCGTCGTCTTAAAGAAGTATCCTTTGCTGTTCGTTTGGTGGCACTTTTAAAATTTAAATGTCGGTACGAATTACCTTTTCCAATAGCAATCTGAGTTTTCCCGTTAGGCAGGTAAACACAGTAGAGATCGCTATTCGGGCTAAGCCGTGAATAGGTCTGAGCAAAAGAGAGAGCCGGGGAGAGGAGAAGAATTGCTCCAACAAATAGGCCGACTCTATGGAGTTGGCTGATGAAAGAAGATTGATCAGATTGCATAATTTATTTCCCCTAGGCTGTAGCTGGTCTACTGTAGAGGATTTTCAGCTTGTAATCTAACCCAAAGATACTATCCACTATTCCAAACCGGAGAAGAGAAGTAAAATACAAGAATTTCCGCGGATCAGTCGGTGAATCTGAGCGATTTTTCGTTCGGAGTACAGAGGGGGACTTTGTATGTTTATTTCGCGCGATACATTCGAATGGAGGGGTTATGGCGCTCGTTGTGCGTGATGTTTCTGATGGAATTTGTACTCTCACCCTGAATGATCCAGACCGTCTTAACGCCATGGGAGAAGAGATGGCGCAAGAATTTGCGGAGGTCGTTCGGGGTTTAAAGAATTCAGACAAAACTTTTCGCTCGATTATCCTCACAGGTGCCGGGAGAGCATTTTCGGCCGGTGGAAATCTTGAAATGTTGAAAGCAAAGACAATGCTTTCACCCGAGGAGAATCGCCTTCGTATGCTCGCTTTTTATAATTCATTTCTGAGCATTCGCGATCTCAACGTTCCTCTCATAGCAGCTATTAATGGCCACGCGATTGGTGCTGGATTGTGCGTGGCATGTGCGTGTGACATTCGCGTCATAAGCAGGTCCGCGAAACTCGGCTTTACGTTCACAAAGCTCGGTCTCCATCCAGGAATGGGTGCTACGTGGTTTCTGCCGAATGTGATAGGCTCAAGTAGAGCGATTGAACTGATGCTCACAGGAAGAATTGTCGTTGGGGAGGAGGTTGAAAGTCTTGGACTAGCAGCGAGGGTAGTAGAAGAGGCAAAAGTTCTCGAAACCTCGAGAGACATTGCCTCGCAAATCAAGGAGTGCGGTCCAGAAGCAACCAGGCAGCTCCTTGAAACCCTCCGCTCCGGCTCGGCTTCTCTTGAGCAGTCGCTTGGGCGAGAAGCGACGTGCCAGAGCTTGAATTATAAGAGCGACGAATTTCTGGAAGGCGTTCAAGCCACAATTGAAAAACGGAAACCTCTCTTTGCACACTAGGAGCGGTTAGCGCTTCTTTATCGAGCCGAGTATCCCGCGGGAAATCGCGTTTCCGAGCTGGTATCCGACGCTTCTCACAATTGATTTGAAGAACGCTTCGAGTGGTCCCTGTCGACTGGAGGAACTCCCCTTTTTTGGAGCTGATTGAGAAAGTTCTTCTCTCCTTTTCTTGAGAATCTCGAAGGCAGATTCTCGATCGACTGAATCGGTGTACTTTGATGACAGAGGATTTCGGGAAAGTAATTCGCTTCGTAATGCCCCATCGCACGGACCGATCCTCGATCTTGGCGGACAGAGATAGACGGTCAGGGGTTCAGTAGGAGCGGCATCCTCGTTGAGAGAAGTAACGATAGCCTCTCCCACGCCGAGAGTCGTAACCTCATGCTTAAAGTCAAATCCATCGGCAGACGGGAAGGTCTTGGCTGCACGCTCGAGGAGTTCGGCCTCTCTTGGCGTGGTTGAACGCAGAGCGTGCAAGATGCGGGTCCCGAGCTGTCTTGAAACCTTTTCGGGTATGTCGAGAGGGTGTTGTGACACAAAAAAAACGCCGACGCCTCTCGAACGAATGAGACGTACGAGCTGTTCGATTTTTTCTAGCAGGGGGTCTGAGGCAGTTTCAAAAAGCAAATGCGCTTCGTCAAAGAAAAACACGAGACGAGGAAGGTCTCTTTCACCGACTTCTGGAAGCTGCTCAAAAAGTTCTGAGAGTATCCAGAGAAGCACGGAAGAAAAGAGACGTGGCTCATTGATGAGCTTTGTCGAGTCAAGGAGGTGGATCACTCCCCGTCCGCTAAAGTCACACTGCAAGAGATCTGAGAGAGACAATCCCGGTTCCCCAAAGAATTTGTCGCCTCCAACTTCCTCGAGAACAACAAGACGCCTCTGGATCGCGCCAACACTTTGCGGACTGATAAGTCCATACTCATCTTGGAATTTATCTCGTTCTTCGGAAACATAGCGCAGAGCTTCTCGGAGATCTTTGAGGTCAAGCAGCAGGAGACCTTCTGCATCCGCAATTCGAAAGACGAGGTGCAGCAACCCCTCCTGATTGTCGTTGAGCTGCAGGATGTTACTTAAGAGAAGCGGGCCGACTTCAGATATTGTTGTTCGAAGTGGAAGCCCCCGCTCGCCGAAGACATCCCAAAGACACACCGGGTTGGCCTCAAACGAGAAGTCGTTGATATGGAGTTTCTCGACTCTCTCCGCAATCTTTGGATGCTCTCGACCCGGTTCTGCAATTCCGCTGAGATCGCCTTTGACATCGGCTGCTACGACACTCACTCCAAGCCGAGAGAGCTTTTCTGCCAAGATCTGAAGGGTAACTGTCTTTCCTGTGCCTGTCGCTCCGGTAACGACACCGTGCTTGTTGAACGCAGAAGACAGAATGAACGAATCTTCTCCAGCTTTTGACTGCCCAAGGTAAATACGTCGAGCTTCGTCCATGCATCCGCTCCCATTGCTCTCACTAGCCCGAGAAAAAGGGTAGTGGGCTAGATGATCGAAGTAAAGAGAGAGCGTTGGGGCCAACACGAGGCTCCACAGCCGCAAAGAGCCGAGACTCGCTTTGGCGCAGTACCAAAAGCGTATCGAAACACTAACAATGATAAATCAGGAGATAACTTTCTGGAGGCGGTTCTATCGGAGGAGGGTCAGTCGCTCTTGAATCTCCTCAGGCGCATCCTCGTACGTCCTGAGCGTTCTCTGAAGCTGGATTGGGTCGAGGTCAAGGTGGAGCGCCACCCAAGCGAAGCTAAAGGGGCGCTTTGGGGTGAGTTTTCCAAAGAGCCACTGTCTTGCACTTCGTACAACGTGCCTCTCGCAGTGCGCTGTTCCAAACGCATCGCAGATAGCCCTCGCCAAAACTGCTGCCAAAAGGTTTCTTTCAGGCTTTACGGGCGAGTGTCCTTCGCTTTCCTCTTCATTTTCCGAGGAAAACCGGGTGAGGGCCGATGCGTTTGTCATGTATGAAACTCCAGGAGGATAACAGCCAAGATCTCAATATTTAAAGGAAAAAACCGCGTAGCTTTAACACACCTAAAGCTTTTAGCGACTTAAAATTGAGCCGTCAATACGAAATGTTTAGTAAGGGTCTGAAGATTGTGAGATTTTTAAAAAATGACCGATAATGCCAAAGGTTAGAGGGTCTTTGTTCTAGAGTTTCGAACGTCAATCTACTCTCTAAACCAGGCAGATTCTTTATTTAGTGCTCTTTCCGCTGTTTGAGGGTGCCTCACCTTGTCTCTGTGACTCGAAAAATTAGGTAATTAAAGTCGATAAAATTCTGTACTCTCTCCGGGAATCTTCGAGCAAAACGCCGAATCATAACTAAAGTATGGCCGTGAATTTGCCGTTGGTTGTGATAGGGGCGGGTGTTCTGAGACAGGTTTATCGGTTTTTCACTTTTTCTCTCAGTTTCACTCAGGTTTTTGGTTTTTTTCGGTTCTGCCCGCCCGCCTTTCTAACCCTTCAATATTTGACTTTCTTTAAGTATTTCCTTACTTTCGCTGACTCCGTTACTGAGCCACAGGCGATTTAGTTTTCAGTAATGAGCACCCATGACTGATTCTTTCTCGTAGAAGCGTCCGTTTCTCGGAGGGTTATCATGAAGGGCTCAAGGATGAAGCGCTTGGATGGAAGCGCTTGGATGGAAGCGTGGCTAAGAAGGAAGGATTTTTAGCCCGTGATTTTCACCTTCGAAGAGTAAGTTGAGATAGCACAGATGAAGCGAAAGTTGTTTGTTAGTAACCTGGATTTTGATGTCACCGAAGAGCAGCTCAAGGAGGTCTTTGACACCGTGGGCGATACCGTCAGCGTGGTGCTCGCAACTGATCGAGAGACCAAGCGCTCCAAGGGATTTGCGTTTGTTGAAATGGGCTCTGACGAGCTAGCTGAGAAGGCCATTTCAGAGCTGAACGACAAAGAAGTTAACGGTCGACCAATTCGTGTAACCGAGGATCGCGGTAAGGGTGGTGGTAGTGCGCCTTCAGCCTCTCGCGGTGGCCCTGAGGGAGAGCGGAAACCTCGAGAACACCTTCCCCCGATTCAGAGAATGCAGCTTTTCCGGCGCCGTAAGAAATTGGATCCATTTCTTCAAGATCCGAAGAAAACGATCGACTATCGGGATATCGCCATGCTGAGTAAGTTTGTAAGCGATCGTGGAAAAATCCTCTCACGTCGTATGACTGGACTTACTGCGTATAATCAGCGCAAGGTTGCGAAGGCAATCAAGAGGGCTCAGAGCCTTGGTCTGATGCCGTATAGTGCTTAGCGCAAAATGCCTTCAGAACTGCTTCCTTAGGTGTTGTTACAATTCGCTTGTCTTTGATTTATCGAGTTTGATTTATCGAGTTTGATTTATCGAGTTTGA
>JAGRAO010000123.1:1616-10847 GCA_020434565.1 Bdellovibrionales bacterium | reverse complement strand
CCTGAGCCTTCAGCGAGCGGGATATTTCCCGATCCGTAGCGAGCGTTTTGACGGGCAGCGATCTCTTCTTCAGAGAGTCCATAAAGATCGCCGTTTGCCCCTGCGGAGAGGTCTTCTCCATTGGGACCCGTTCCAGATTTAGAGGAGCATCCGAAAAGTCCAAGCGCGAGGAGAGAAAAGAGAGCAAGGAGAAGGTATTTTTTCATGATAATTTAAGCCTCAGAGTTATCTTTTCCGGTGCGCCTCCCTTTAAAACGCCTCCCCTTAAAACATCGTGCGATAAGGGCTGCAGCGAAGGGGTCTTACAGGAGCGGGTAAGCACGGAATACACCGTTGTTTTGACGCAAAGCGGGTAAGAGCGCAAGGAGATTTATAGTGAATTGCTTAGAGACTTTCGTTCAAATCGAATTGGACTGGGGCCGTTTCCAAGTTCTCAAGAGCCGGTAAGAGGGGGCTGCATTTTCATCTCACGACAAGAGCAGCTCTCTCGAGTCAGGAGCTCTTTCAATGAGAAACGGACGGAAGAGCCTGATCCTCCAGAGATTTTTCGACTAAGAATTCGTTTTGCTTTTGGGTTGCAGGTGCTTACATTGGCACCGTTCACGCGAGAAATATGGTATCACGTCTGTGCGTCGGGATGAGTTTTGCCTGTTAAAATATTTGAGGGGAGATGGATCAAAGAGAAGTTCGAGAGCAATTTCAGGTCGAGCAGAATCGCTATGTGAGTGAGCTCACAGAGTTTCTCGCATTTGAGAGCGTAAGCACTGACCCCGCATATCACGAAAAATGCCTTCAGTGTGTGGATTGGCTCACGGGGCATCTCAAGGGGATCGGTTTTTCTGCAGAGATCTTACAAACAGGGGGAAAACCCGTCGTCTACGCGGAATATTCGCCGCAGAGCTTTGATCGAACGATCCTCTTTTACGGGCACTACGATGTTCAGCCAGTGGACCCGATTGAGGAGTGGACCTCTCCACCTTTTCAGGCCCAGCTCCGCGATGGTCGCCTGTATGCGCGAGGAGCCCAAGATAACAAGGGACAACTTTTTTATGTCCTCAAAGCGCTTGAGTTTCTCGTTTCTAAGAATCAGCTTGCTCACAAAGTAAAGATTCTTATCGAGGGCGAAGAGGAGTGTGGGAGCAAATCTGTCACCGAGGTGCTTCCGTCGTGGCGTGAGCGTTTAGCCGCAGATGTGTTGATGGTGTGTGATACTGGAACTCCAGTCAAAGAGCTCAACACAATTACTATGGGACTTAGGGGGATTGTGGGATTGACCGTTACTCTCTCTGGTCCCCGTACAGATCTGCACTCCGGTGTTCACGGTGGAGTTGCGCCGAATCCGGCGCTTGAGATCGCTCACCTTCTTTCAAAGCTTCACGATGCAAATGGAGCTATCGCCATACCAGGGTACTATGACGATGTGCCGCAGTATTCACCGGCAGAGATCCAGGCAGCAAATGCGTTCACTCTGAGCTCTGAACAGTATCAGGCGATGAGCGGAGTTGCCCCGGTGGCGGGTGAGCAGAACCGAAGTTTCTCTGAGCGGCGCGGGATGCGGCCCACAATCGAAATAAATGGAGTTCACAGCGGATATGGCGGCGCTGGAATGAAGACAATTATTCCAGCTCAGGCTTTTGCAAAGATCTCCTCTCGCCTCGTTGCTGGTCAAAATCCGGCGGTGTGCTTGACCCGTCTTGAGGAGTTTTTGAAGAAGAACGCACCGACTGGACTTTTGCTCGAAGTGTCAGATCAGGATCACGGTGGTCCTGGTGTGAGAGTACCGCTTGATTCCCCGGTGATTCAAAGTGCGCGAGAGATACTCAAGCAGGTCGGAACCGGACAGGTTGCCCTCATCTGGGAAGGAGCTTCGATTCCGATCGTTTCCTCGCTCGTTGAGGCCTCTGGGGCTCAGCCTCTTCTGGTTGGGTTTGGACTTGAAGAAGACAATATACATGCGCCAAACGAGAGCTTTGCGCTTGAGCAGTTCGAAAAGGGTTTTCTCTACGCAGCGCTCTTTCTCTCACAAAAGTTTTAGAGTGGTCACAGAAACGAGTGCCACGAAAGTGGCGGTGTTTTTTGGTGAGTCACTCTAGCCCTCGGAAGGAAGACAAAGAGCAATCCTTTGCAAAAAACACTGCCAGGCCAATGGCCTGACAAGATTAAAGAAAATTGGAAGTCTGCGTCTTCTGTCTTTTTTCAGGTGACCACTCTTTTTTTGTCCCTCCGGGGGCTATAGCCCTCCTCGAAAACAACTCTACTTCGTGGCATTATTTTCGAGGATTGCTAGAGGATCATTTGTGGCTGGCGAAAATATCGAACTCTTCTCTCAACAGACAGGTTCCGCCGTGCCGAGGAGTTCAGCGAGTGCCCCATTAGCTGACAAGTTAAGGCCAGCAAAGTGGGAGGACTTTAAGGGCCTCGCTCGACTTGACCACAACCTCGTTGCGCAATTGAAGAAAGGCAAAGGGAGACCACCTTCGCTTATCCTCTGGGGCTCTCCTGGAACGGGAAAAACGACACTCGCAAAGCTCATCGGAAAGAGCTTTGATTGCCACTTTGTCTCGTTTTCAGCCGTTCTCGGTGGGGTAAAGGATATCCGTGAGATTATCGCTCAGGCGAGAAAGTCTCCTCAGCTGACCATTCTCTTCATTGATGAGATTCACCGCTTTAACAAAGCCCAACAAGACGCGCTCCTGCCGCATGTCGAGAGTGGAGTCATCGTCCTTATTGGCGCAACGACTGAAAACCCCTCGTTTTCTGTGAATGCGGCTCTTTTGTCGCGTTCTCGAGTTGTGCAACTTCCAGATCACAATACTGAAACCTTAGAAGAGATCCTCGAGAGAGGGCTGGGAGAGCTTCGACTCGAGCTCGGAGCCGAAGCAAAGCAGTATCTCGTGAAAGCGGTTGGAGGAGATGCGCGCTCTCTTCTCAATCTGCTCGAAGATGTTGACCGAGTCTTTCGAGAACGAGAGGGAGCTCCATCGGAAGAGGAGGTAAAAAAATATCTCGAAAGGGCTGTCGCTCATTTCTACGATCGGACTGGCGAAGAGCATTACAACGTTGCTTCTGCCTTTATTAAGAGCCTTCGTGGCTCTGATCCTGATGCCGCACTCTATTGGGGCTTCCGGATGGTAGAATCTGGGGAGGATCCCCGATTTATATTTCGACGGCTTATTATTTTTGCAAGTGAAGATGTTGGTAATGCAGATCCGAGAGCATTAACACTTGCTGTCTCTGCCTCTGATGCTTATGAAAGAGTCGGCTTGCCGGAGGGCAGGATTCCGCTCGCCCAATGTATAACGTACCTGGCAACAGCTCCCAAATCGAATAGGAGCTACATGGCGATGAATGAAGTGTTAGCTGAGATCCGAGAGAACCCAAAGAGTAACGTTCCTATTCATCTTCGAAATGCACCTACAAAACTTATGAAAGAGATTGGCTACGGTAAAGAATACCGTTATCCACATGACTATGAAAACGCCTATCTCCCGGATGAGCAGTACCTCCCAGACGATCTCGTTGGGAAAAAATTCTATCGCCCTGCGCTCCGTGGATACGAGAGAAAGATTCAAGAGTGGCTCAACGCGCTCCGCGGAGTGCTGAAAAGGGACAGCAATGACACCTCGAAGTGAACGGCAGAGAGCATTGCGTGATGCCGAAACGAAAGCCGAAGCGCTCTTTGCCGAAGTTGAAGCTCGTGAATTGATTCAGCCAGGAAAAACTGAGAAACAGCTCAACACAGAGATGTATGAACTTGCGCTTGAGATGTTTGGAATCCGAAAGTATTGGCACAAACGGATCGTGCGAGCAGGAGAGAATACTCTGAGTCCTTATCGTGAGAATCCACCGAATCTCCTGCTTCAAGAAGACGAAATCCTCTTCTTTGACTTTGGGCCGGTATTTGAAGAATGGGAAGCTGATTTTGGAAGGACGTATGTTCTTGGGAGTGATCCGGAAAAGCTCCGAATTCGAGATTCGATTGAACAAGCCTGGAGCAATGGTGCTGAGTACTTTCGTACCCACCCCAAGTTGTCAGGTGCTGACCTCTTTCGCTACGTTTCCTGATTGAGCTCGCCCGACACCTGGACCTCAAGCCGATAGTTGGGTCCGTGGCCGTTTGGGTTTGCGCATTTGCCAAAGACTTCTCGATTCCGTTGATCAGACCACTCTGGCCTGTAGAGCCTATGACTTGCGGCAAACTCAAAACTTTTTGCAATAGTGCCCATCAATACCTCTTCACTTCCCTTGAACCGTTGAGAAAGGCGAGTCAGACCTTACACGGTTGCCTATTTTTTGAATCATACCCGAAAAATCAAAATTCTCTGAAACTTTGTTGAAATCGACATCCCTGTTACATTTTTCTGGGAAATTGAAGACTGAGTAGATGCCTTCCGACCTCTTCTGCAAGAAATGAAAAAGTAATTTAAGGGAGAGCGGTATGAGCAGTATTGAGGGTCCAGCCACATCAGCCAGAGCAAAGGAGCTTGCGGGTGATATTCTAAGTGATTCGTCTTTAGCGAGCCTACCAGGAAACCTGAAGCGCGAACTTGCACTCGAGCTTCTGACTGGGTTGTGGGGAGATCTCCCTTCGTTCTCAAATCTCGTAGCTCCAGAGGTTTCTGTTGTAAAGAAAGCATCCGTCGGGACAGGGATCGTACCTATTTTTCGACATCCCGAAACAAATGAATGGTGTGCCGTAGTTCAACGCCCGGGCACACATTACCTTTCGGAGCGTTATCCTGCGGAGAAGGAAACTCCTTTCTATATGATAGCTGGAGGTTTTATTAACCTTGCGAGTTCTCCGGGAATAGAAAATGTCCTCTCTGGGAACCCAGCACGAGGAGAACATCCTGCCGAAGGTGCTCTTCGGGAGCTGGCCGAAGAGCTAGTAGGAGAAAGAGGTGAACCACTTCTTACTCCTGAATTTGAGCGATTTTTGCCGATGGATGCGCTCACGCTATCCTTTCCAAACGGAGAACGGCGGGTTGTTATCGGTTATGCTGTTGAACTGAATCGGGAGGAAACCGACAGAATTCTGTCCCATGTTGATCGGCTGAACAGAGACCAGGAGTATCGCAGGACTTGTCGAAAGCACACTGTGAATCCTGATTCCGGCGAGCCCGAGGTGTGTAGAGCCGATATTGTTCCACTCAGTGAACTGGTAGATGATTCAACGGCCTTGCTCCATACCGATCAGAGAAGCCTTTTTCGAAGAATTGACGATTACCTCGGAAGGCTCTCTTCGTGCGGCACAACCATCTAGGCGTTGCTGTCTGTTCGGGAACACTTTCCTTTGCAGCACCGACCCCACATTGAATCGAGCGCATATTTTCCCGGTCCAAAGAGGAGCACAAGCACCGAAGCGTAGAGAAAGAGAAACGGAGGCGCTCCTGTAAATTTGTCGGGCTCAGAGAAGATCATTGAGAGTTCTGTCGTGTGGGCCGTTGCATATGCCACGCACATCGTAAAAATAAGGGGCACCGTAACAACTCTACTTCCGAGCCCAGCGAGGAGCAGCAGCCCTCCAATCATTTCGGTACCTGCGGCCATGACCACGTTCACTTCCGGGAGCGGAATACCAAGGCTTGTGAAAAATCCAACGACTTTGTCAAAGTTCTGAAACTTTCCGAGTCCTGTTCGAAAGAAACTCCATCCCCAGTAAAGTCGAATGACAAGCAAAAGCACGTCTTGACCGTGCGTTAAGAGGGAAGTGTATTTTTCATACAAAAACTTTGTCTTTTCACAGTTCCTGAACATATTCATCCTTCCTTCAGTATGTTAATCCGGACGAGAGCTGTAGTCGACCGCGAGGACCATTCGTTACGGGCAAGGAAAAAACTTCACTTTGAGAGTGTAACTTTGTACGGTTTTCTCCGCCTAGAGGGAAATACCATAACTCTCCGAAGAAGAGATGGTTTTTTGGAATGGGTTCCCTTCATTGAGAGAAACGTATGCGACCGAATCGACACCCACTTCCTAACCTCACTCTTTCACAGAAAGCCTGGTTCTCTGCGGTGATAGCTACTGGGTTACTCCTCTTTTTTGGGACTTGGGTACTCGTTCTTGAATCAGTCTATCGGACCGGACCCGGCGAATCGGCGCCTCGACTCTTTGGAATTGGCTTGGCCATGTTAGCTGAGCACGATACGGCCTCGTACTGGAAAGCGTTTGGGCTCCATTTCGTAAGTATTGCTCTGTTACTTTGGGGTGCGTGGGGATTGTTTCAAAAGTGTTCAATTCGCCGGAGAGTAAAGACAGTGCTCATCGGGGGCGCGATCCTTTGTGTTGCGCTTGATCTCTCGGGCTGGCTCTTTGCACCGCAGTGTAGCTCTACCAACAATTATGTTGGAATAGTTGGTGCGATTACAGCGCTTCCGCTCTCGTTGCTTGCGCTCTTTCCACTTTTTCAAATGTGGGTCTATCGACGATGGCAACCGTTGGATGGCAAACAAAAGAACATCGTAATCGTTGGAGGGGGTTTTGCAGGGCTCTATGCGGCGATGGGTCTCAATCGAGTGCTTGGCTACCATGAAAAATGTCACATAACAGTTGTTGATCAGAAGAATTACTTTCTCTTTCCGCCGCTTCTCCCAAGTGTGTCTGTTGGAACAATTGAGACGCGCCAGATCTCGTATCCTTTCCGGCGAATCTTTGAAACGAGCAACGTCGAGTTTCGACGCGCAAAGGTTTGTTCTGTGGATCGGGAGAGATCTGAAGTCAGAGGCGTTATTGAAGTGAGTTCAGATCCGGAGACAAACGAGCCCTTAACAGAGTTGGCGAATTTCCAATTCGACTATCTCGTCCTTGCACCGGGTTCTCTCACGCAGACCTTTGGAACAAAAGGAGCGGACGAGCACGCGTTTTTTATGCGTGAGCTGAACGATGCGGTGGTACTTCGAAATCATATTATCGATTGCTTTGAACGTGCGGCAGCTATGTCGGAAAGCGATAAAAATCGCGAGCAGCTCTTAAGATTTGTTGTTGTTGGGGCCGGTCCGACGGGTATCGAGACGGCCACAGAGATCTATGATCTCATCCACCACGTTTTGCTCTCGCGTTATCCTGAGATTCCAGCGGAGCTCCCGCGTGTGACAGTTCTTCAATCGGGAGATCAGGTTTTGCCCGGGTGGCATCCAGATATCGTTCGAATGGCAACGAAACAACTTGAGCGACTTTCAATAGATCTTCGTCTCGGCTCGCGAGTTGGAGAAGTAAAGGGGCATGCAGTGGTTTTTGGTGGAGACGTTATCCCAACTCGTACGACTGTGTGGTGTGCAGGGGTGAAGCCCTCGGGTTTGCTCGCACACTGTAATCTCCCTCTGGAAAAGTCAGGAAGAGTAAAAGTTCAAGAGGATCTCCGCGTAGAAGGGAGCGAAAATATTTTTGTGCTTGGTGACGCAGCACACCTGGTTGATCGAAAGACAGAAAAGGTCCTCCCACCTCTTGGCCAAGTAGCGTTTCAGCAAGGTTCGCACACAGCAAAAAACCTTGTGAGACTTCTCTCAGGGAAAGAAGCCCTTCCATTTCGATATTTCGATTTTGGGGGATTGGTTTCAATTGGGGAGCACTCGGCTGCAGTCAACCTGCTCGGCGTTCGACTCTCGGGAATTGTCGGGTGGTTCGTTTGGCGAACTCTCTATCTGTCGAAACTTGTTGGTTTCAGCAACCAACTTCGGGTTGTGGTCGACTGGACATTTGATCTTTTTATGGAGCGATCAATCTCTCAGATTCGTGAACCTCGATGGTCGCAGAATGGAGATCTCGCTCTCCCAGACGAACTCCCAAATGGGCGACCCCATACCGGGACCACCCATTCAGCCTCACTCTAAAAATTGTCTCGCTCCGCTACGAAACGATCAGAGACTTCTGGAATTTCTTGACCTTAGCGAGAGCCTTTCGCTTCGCTGAAGCGCTTAGCTGTTTTGTTGCTCCACGAACTGCTTTTCGCATCTGATTATTGAGTTTTGTCAGATTTACGTTTGCATTCGTTGTCTGAACTGAATCGACAGAAACCTGCAGAATCGAGTTAACGGAAGCAAGCCCTGTACGGATGGCTTTCTTTCGCTGCCGAAGTTTCTTCTTGGCGCCTCCACTCTTGAGTTTCTTTATGTCCTTCTGAAGCGCTTGCAAGAAGGAGTTGAGCTCAAGAGTCGAGTTGCAATCGAGAATTCCGTTTTGGTTTGCATCGACATCTGGCACGCCACACCCGCAAACCCCAGGAGCGAGTTTGAGCGGATCGGCCGGGCACGTTTCGCAAGCATCACCAGCAGAATCTCCATCGAGGTTCGCCTGGTTCCCATTTGCGACACTTGGGCAGTTGTCACACGCGTTTCCGAGTCCGTCTCCGTCACTATCTTCTTGACCAGGATTGCCAACAGTTGGGCAGTTGTCAGAGCCAGAGACCTGACCGTCTCCATCTCCGTCCGTACCTGTAGCAACGAGAACTGAACTTTCGTTTGAGTTTGCATCGATATCAAATCCAGTCCCTCGAACAGTAGCCGAGTTGATCTGGACTCCTTCACTCACAGCGGTAGCTGTGACCGTGACATCGGCTGACTCGCCGAGAGCGAGAGCGCCGAGAGAGAACGAGACGTTGTTGCCAACGGCGCTTACACTCCCTTGCGTTGTTGACGTTCCAGTAACCGAAAATCCGGTAGGTACTGGGTCATTCCCTGTAACCTGAGTCGCATCGTCAGGTCCGTTGTTCGTTACCCGCAAATTATAGGTGACAGAAGATCCGATCGGCGTGTCGGTCGCATCAGCTGTCTTTTCAACTGCTACATCGGTGCAGTAGTTACTGCACAGCCTGAGGGAATACGCCTCACATGTAGCTCCAGGATTCAGATCGTGCAGTACGAGTGAAAAATCCTGGCCTGCCTCAACAGGAAAGGAAAAGAGCCTTCCTGGTGCAGCCGAGGAGCCCGGATCGGCGAGATAATTTGTTTCGATATTTGTCGGGTCAAAAAAGTTTTTGTAGGCCACGACAAAGTAGTTTCCTGCTCCGCAATCATCTAGTACATGAGCACTTACGCAGTTGGTCTGGAGTCCGATATTCTTAAAGCGGAACTCGTCGTACGCTCTTTCGCCAGACGGCGCAAAAAGCCCAGGAGAGGTCTCTGGGTTCTCGCAAAATCCTGGAGGTGAAAATCTGTTCAAGCGACCAGTTTGGAAGCCGTGAATTCCGCTGCCTGAGCCGATTGGGCCGTGATCTTCATAAAAAATCTCACACGA
>JAGRAO010000123.1:0-1516 GCA_020434565.1 Bdellovibrionales bacterium | reverse complement strand
CCATCGCTGTTAAAAGCCGAAACCATAAGCGAATAATTTCCGCTATCCACTCCTCCGATATCAAATACTTTGATGAAGTATCTCCCCGTCGCAGGGACGACATAACAGAAGCCCTCAGATCTTGGTGAAGAGGAATCTGAATCGACCTGAATGATCTGAGTTGTACCATCGGTATCAAAGAGAGCGACGTCGAAATCGTTATCACCCCCTCGAAGAGAGATAAAGAGGCTGTCTCCTGCGCGAGCCTGGATGCCGAACCAATTTTGGCCTCCAGTACTGAGGACCCCATCGATAGTGTTTGTCGTAAGCACTGAAGCGACGATGTCAAATGCGTCAGCCGGAGAGCTTCCAGGAAAAAGCGAAGCTTTTGATTCCGTTGTGACAACGAGTTTGAGTCGATACGGGTCAACGACATTGTTATTACCAAACTCATTCACCCTGATGAAGTAAGTTCCGCCATCGACAAGATCTGCGCCAGCAATCGAAGATGCTAATCCAGTTTCGGACGTGCCATCGCAACCTGTACCTGTCCCGTCGTCGTCGTCAAATTCAATGGTTGTAACCCCGTCTGCTTTTAAGAGGGAGACCTGGGTGTCACGGCTCTCTGCCCCTGGGTTCTGATCTCCTCCAGCATCAACGAGAATCCAAGCCTTGGAGCCCGCAGGAGCTTCAAACGAGAAGTAATCGTTGTCTCCAACTGAAAGAGCCCCGACGATTATTCCTTTGTTTTCAAAATCGAGACTTATCGGAGTCGCAGTTTCAGCTGTATCGTTTGATTCAACTTCGACCTGCGGAACCGGGGCAATCGCTAGTGCTGACTGAGCCAGAAAACATCCGAGAATCAGAAAAGAAGGGAAAAGCGAAAATTGCAGACGTGTCATGCGGGGTACCTTATGTTTTACGCCGCACTACTCACCGTTCATGCGGAATAGGTTGCCCCGGGTTATACACCCAAAGAGGCAGCCACTCAAAAAAGCTCAACAGGGTTGATATATGAACTTTGAGCTGATGAGTCTCGTAGTAAGAGCGATTCTCGCAACTCACCAAGAGCACTCAAGAAGTTACCTACTACGAAATTTTCCTACTCTCCCCGCTGAACAAGGAGGAGACCTTTGAAAATCTCTGTTTGCTCGAGATCGTGGAGAAGAAAGGGATCGGTCACTGCCCATCTCCTCGGGCCATCTTCAAGAAGCAGTTGATCAAGAGAGAGGGCGTACCCTGAGCGGCCTGTTCTTGTCCCAAGGGCGGAAAACCCGAGGTTCTTGGCTACCGCCAAAAGAGCCGCAGCGTCCCACCACTTTCCGCTAACGACACTGGCGTGGATTTCACCGCGAATGAGCCGTTCTACATCCGTTATCGAGGCGTTCGTCGCAACTCGTTCGACGCTATCGCCTTCCAGAAAGCCCTCACGAAAGTGCTTCATCTGGGGAGTATAGACGCTTAGTTTCAGAGTCTCGCCAATCTGTGGAACTAGACGGGAGAGAACTGTGCGTTCACCTGAAAGAACATTGAGATC
>JAGRAO010000122.1 GCA_020434565.1 Bdellovibrionales bacterium | reverse complement strand
AGTCCTGACCCAACTCCTCATGGCGGGACCGCTCCTCATCTTATATGGGCTGAGTATCGTGATCGTCCGCTATACTGGTCGCTCCTCGAATTTGACCGATCCGCTTGAAGAGCCCCCAAAAAACTAATGCATGTGCGAAAAGGCTTCAGGGCTAGGCCTGTTTGACTACAAGAATTTCCTACAAAACCAACTCGATTGGGAAGAGATCGCATAGGTTAAGCAATTCCCTGATAGTGACGACCACTATGATTGGGAGAATTCAGGCGAATCGACTCGCTGAGATTCTCACGGCAATGTTCACATTGGATACTCTATCAATAGCGTCATGGGAAACTTGGGATTTCTACAGAGCTCTCTCGAACACGATCCCACCTGGCAGTACGCCTACATGCTCGTTCGCCAGGAGCTTCCAGTTCCGAGCCATGTGTATCGCCTCTTTCGCGCCGGATGGATAGGCGAGTCTTCGTCAAACGACTACATGAAAGTGATGAGTTTTAGCAAACTCCAGCCGAACTGCCTGCTGCAAGCCTCCGAAGTCGATATGTCAAACGTTTCCTCTGGACGTGGAGCAATTGAGCACGCCATCTCATACCTTGGAGCGAGGCTAAGCTGCGTAGTGTTGGCGGTCAATTTCTCTACCCGCCTCGTTCTAACCAAAAAACCGCCGATTGGATGGAAGAGCGCTCTCGGCGACATGATGAGAGATCTCGAAATTGGTTACCGTTTTGGCGCAAAGGCTCCCGACATAGGAGTCGAGGGAGGCGCCCTCGCTGGTTTTGGCCGACACATTGGGCTCCTGCTGCTTATGGCAGCTCAACCTGCAAGCTTCAAAAAGTATCAAGCGATTCTTCGTGAAAAACGCAAACCGACTCGAGAAGAAGAGCGGGCTTTCTTTCAGTGTGAAGTGTATCAGGTAGCTGCGTTTGTCATTCAGCAGCTCGGATTTGGGACAGAGGAAGCTCTCGGTATCGCTCTCAGCTACAGCGGATTAAAGACGACCTCTATGGATCTCGATGAGCGGGTAATGCGGTGGAAAGCTGCAAGCGACTGGATCGGATGTCTCTCAGATGGGCGCAACTATCCAGCCGATAAACAAGCGAAGGACTTTTTCCCTCAACTTACCCCCCCCAAATCTGGAGAGCGAAACGTTTCTCTCGAGGTACTCTACACCGAGATTGCCAAGATCCGATCTCACGGCTCCGAATGGCTGTGGCATCTTCCGAAGGGGAGCTACGACGAGACGCGAGAGCATTACAAGCTCCAGTAATCCCCCTCCCTGGACGGTCATCCTTTGCATTTCACCCTGAAGGAAAATCTTAGCCCTGCAGGAAAACTCTAGGATACTTTCCTATTTTACTAGAATCACTTCTCTTTTAAGCTCCGTTTTATTGACTCTACTGACGTTCTAAACGATCATAAGTAGTAGAGGCTTCTGAATTGCGAAGGTATTTCCATTCCCTCCCCAAACACTTTAGCTTCCCGATACCTTTGTAAGCCCAGAAGACTTCGAGACGAAAAAACTGGGGCGCTTATCGAAGAAATTTCGATAGGCGCCATTTTTATTGCCCCCCGCTCCTCGCTTGACGAAATCTGAGACGAATCAGTAGACTTCCTAAGAATTTGAAATCCATGCGTTTTTTGATTTCTAGTTGGATCTTCGCTTGCGAAAACTTGTGTCGAAACCCCTTTCAAAACTTGCTTCCACGATCTCAGCTGATCTGATTGGGGATCCGGCTACCACAATTAGTGGTATCTGTTCATTTCACGAGCAAAAAGGCGGTGAGATTACTTATCTTGCTCATTTCAAGAACGCTTCCCAACTCGAAGGGTTGAAAGCAGCCGCAATCATTCTTCCACGGGACGGGATAAGCCGCGCAGATGCTGAAAAGCTTTCGATTCCTGTCCTTCTTGTGGAGTCTCCTCAGCGTTCAATTATTGATCTCGTTTCCATATTTTATCCGCCTCTCTTGCCGGAGCCAGGCGTCCATCCCTCGGCTGTTGTACATCCTACAGCATCAATCGGGGATGGAGTTTCGATAGGTCCATTTTGTGTCGTAGGGAGAGATTGTGTTTTAGGAAACGGGGTTGTTCTGCACTCCCACGTTGTTCTGTATGACGGTGTGATTCTCGAAAATGGAGTAACGGTACACGCGGGGGCAAATATTCGGGAGTACTGTGCGCTTGCATCAGGTTGTGTTGTTCAAAACGGCGCTGTCATTGGCTCGGATGGATTTGGGTACATTCCAGACAAGGCCCAGGGGATTATTCCCGTACCTCAAATTGGAACGGTTCGACTTGGAAATCGTGTTGATATCGGGGCGAACAGCTGTATTGATCGTGCGACCCTCGGTTCCACATCTGTTTCAGACTTGACCAAGATCGACAACCTCGTTCAGGTGGGGCACAACGTACGGATAGGAAGCGGCTCTATCTTGTGTGCTCAGGTCGGAATCGCGGGTAGCTGCAACATCGGATCTGGAGTTACACTCGGGGGACAAACCGGAGTGAGCGACCACATCACTATAGCTGATGGGGTGAGAACAGCTGGCCAGACCGGTGTCTCAGAACATCTCGTGGACAAGGGAGACTATGCTGGATTTCCCTCGGTTCCTGTAAAGACGTTTTGGCGACAGATGGCAGCACTGAGAAAACTCCCCGGCCTGATACGAACTCGTAGAGCGTTAAGAAGCGCCTCTGTGACTGCGTCCCCTCCTACAGAGAACGAATAGGAAGGAAAAGAGCAAGAAAGGTGGATCTCACGAAGAAAAGAAAACAGCAGAGAACAGAGAACGTGGGAAAGAAGCAAACGAAGAGCGCGCTCGCAGTGCTTTTGATCTCTCTCGCAATAGTCTTTGGATGCGAGGAGAAGCATGAGCAACAGCCAAAAGTAGTTGAACCTATTACCATTCGAATCGTACACGATCCCCAAACCGCATCGGTTCTTACACCGCTTGTCAATGAATTTGGAAATACCCACCCAAGACTTTCTGATGGGACTGAGGTTCGATTCGAACTCGTTGATCGTCCGGCGATTCTTGCAGCCCAAGAGATCGCCGACGGGAGACTGAAAACTGATATGTGGCTCTCGCCACTTTCGTCACTTACTGACTGGGTAAATACAAATCTTCAGAACCTCGGCCCGACCCAAGTCGAATGTATGGCTCTCTTTGCGACTCCGATGGTCTTTGCCGCAAGAGCCGATCACACCACCCTTTTCAACGACCGTGATGGCGCTTTTTCATGGGAGGCGTTTATCAGAGCTCGATTTCCTAAGGCTGGAAATTGGATCGCGGATGCAAAGAAAATTGGTATGACCCATATTCTTCCGACCCGGAGAGGAGAAGGACTCGCTGCCCTTTCTCAGATTTTAGCGCTCGCAACTCCAGAAAGATCATCAAGCGGAACCTACTCGCCAATTGACGACTCAATTCTTGGTACAATAAAGGAGTTTGAAGCTATCGCGGCCGCCTATCCCGAAGAGTCGACACTTCCTCTCTCGCGTCTCTCTTCTTCACAACAGACAGACATTGAGTTTCTCCTGACGTCTGAGCAACAGCTTGCCTCTTTTAATGCTTCGCGGAAAAAAAAGGGGCTCCCGGTGGAGCTACGGGCGTACTATCCGACCGAAGGCAGTTACTGGCTCGACTACCGTCTCTGTCGTTCAGACGCCGATTGGGTAACAGCAGCCCACCTCACTATTGCGAGAGAACTTGTCGAGTATTTGAGAGATACTGATCGTGCGCAACTTTCGTTTCGTCGTGCTGGATTTCGCCCCACAACGGTTCAGTTCGAGAAGGAAGCCCCGCTTACGCCTGAGTTCGGAGTAAACACAGCACTCCCTGAGAAATCCCTTCCTTCGATGAACGGACTTGAGGTCGCAGAACTCCTGAAGGATTGGCCCGAAGTAAGGCGGCCAGAAGCGATTGTCTTTGTGCTTGATGCCTCCGCAAGTATGGAAGGAGAGGCATTCGACGCAGCTCAGCGAGCGTACCGAAGGCTGATCGCCGAACTCTCACGTGGAGATCAAGCCGCTATCATTACCTTTTCCACAGAGCCACAGATTTTGAGCGACTTTACGCAGGACAAATTTGTCCTGATCCAGTCGATGGACAAAGCTCAGGCTATCGGGGGTAGCGCTGTCTACGACGCGATAAAATCGGCATTTGATCTCTTCATGGATTCGAAAACGGTTTCGAATTCTCGTCAGAAAATTCTCGTGATTACGGACGGAGACGATAAGAACTCTCGACACTCTGATGAGCGACTTGCCCAGATCCTTGAGAGGCGCCCTGAGCAACGGAACATCCGATTCGTTATATTCGCTCTAACCAATGAAAAACCAGAACACGCTGACCTCGCATTAATCGCAAAGAGCGTTAACGGCGAATTCTATACTTCGAAAATCGCAGAGCTTGAAGAAGCGGTCCAAACCCGAATCGCTGAGTAGCGGGGTCTGAAAAGAATTACCTTTCGGATCTGAAGCAATCCTCAAAAGCAATGGCACGAAAGCTCAGGATAAGCGTCGACTACCGCTTCTGAGAATCCGCCACCCGCTTCCGAGCAGAGGTAACAACCACTTGCGAAACTCCTTTTGTCGAAGCAACACGTTTGAGATCTGCTATCCGCAAATGTTTTAGCCACTTCAGCGCCATATCAATCGGACACTTCGGATTCATGACGAGGTTGAGTTTAATTGTATACCCTTTCATCCAACTCTTTGAGTTGCCAATTCGCCGGAGCACGAATTCGGAGAGATTCTTGTTCTTCGCAAACTCAACAACCTCTCGCTCCTGAATCTGGGGATTCTTCAACACAGCTTCTTGGACTAGTCTGTTGGAATCGGAAATGAGCAAGAGACGACAGATTGAATTTCCAAACATTGCCGCTTTCATCTTCTGCGGAAGGGTCATCTCCTTAATGAGCTTCCGGATATCTCCTTCATCTGCCTTCGCAATCGTTGACGCAACGCTCTCCCGTTCTCCCGACTTGTTTTCATCTTCCTCATGAGTGAGGCCTGGATCAAGTCCGCCGGCTTGGGGCTCGAGAAGGACCGTTTTCACTTCTGCAGCTTCTTCTTCAGAGATAAGGCCGCGTGCTCGAAGTTCTTCGGCGATCTGTTCGAGATCAGTGTGAAGCTTTCCACTCATGGTCGTCTTGATTCTGCTGGGCTATCTCTAACAATCCAAAAAGGGTCAGATTCGGCTCATAGTGGTGAATAAGAGAAGAGTGCTCTGCAAAGAGTCGTCCCATTCCTCCAGTCGCTATCACCGTCGCTGTTTCACCGACTTCGTGAAGGAGCCGGGTGACGAGACCTTCGACGAGGCAGAGATAACCAACGACTGTTCCAACTTGCATTGCCGATATCGTCGATTTTCCGATGACCGATGAGGGCCAGGTTAACTCTATTCGGGGGAGCTTCGCCGTGTTTTTGACGAGGGCATCGAGAGATATCTTCACACCAGGCGCGATAATTCCACCCTCGTATTCTCCCTTCGTACTGAGCACATCAAATGACGTTGCAGTTCCAAAGTCGATTACTATTGCCGGGCACCCAAATCTTGCTCGAGCAGCAATTGCATTCACGACCCGATCGCTTCCAACTGCTGCAGGATCTGCCGTCTTAATCGCAATCCCGGTCTTGATACCGGGACCCACAACGAGAGGTTCCAAGCCAAATGTTTCCCGAACCAATCGACAGAGATCAGGCGTAATCGGCGGCACAACACTCGAAATAATCGCTTGAGAGAATTCAACATCAGAACCGAGACGTTGATGAAGCAGCGAGAGGAGCAGCGCGCTGTACTCATCTACCGTTCGCTCTAAATCGGTTTTGAGTCGAAAAACGGATTTCAGGTCTCCCCTGTCGAAACATCCAACAACAATATTGGTGTTCCCAACATCAAAGGTCAGCAGCATACCACCCTCAGACAAATTCGATGTGATACTCAAGAGCAAGACGCTACACGAGATTTCTCTAAAAAAACAGGCCTCCACGCAACGAGATCTCCGACTTTGAGAAAGATGGCCTTCGGCAGTTACCGGAGATGAGATTATTCATACGTTCTACTTTGGCGATAGCATCCACGAGCCGTTTTGCTCAATTCACTCATAGGATCAAGTAGCGCTTTCAGATCACCTTCGACGGCAGAGGCATCTTCGCCTAGAAACCGAAGCGCTCGGAGAGATACTGCTATCGCATCAAGAGCGCTTCTTGCCTCGCTCGCAGTATGAAAAAGTGGAAAGTCGCTCTCCCACGAACTTCGAGCAATTTGAGCTCTTCGCTCTGCAACAGCTCCAAGCTTCTTCAGCATAGCGAGCATGTATCCAGAGACCGGTGCGTGATCCGCATGACCGGCGACATAGTCTCGAAGAGCAAGAAAAAACGGATCTGCCGAATTGCTGAATGGTGACGACGAATCAGACGGCTCGAGTATCCGATCCATTCGGCTGAGAACTGGTTGTACAAAATCTCCGGCTTCCCCTCGGAGTTGCCTCTGATAGGCCGAAAACTCAGCATCTTCAAAAAGCGTTCCTTTCGCTGTTTGAGAAAGTTCTCCCTGGGTTGCTCTCTCCTGCCGCCGAAGCTCTTGTCGTAGTCGATGAAGATGATCAAAGGTGAGCGCAAACCCCTCTCTCAACGCGTCCTGTCGATCGCGGCCACGAACACTTGAAAGATCTCCGTAGAGTCCTCGCCCACTCGTTTCACCAAAAAGCAGATGACGTGCAAAGGAGGTAGACGCGACAGCAGCGCCCCCGCTCAAGCGCGACTGCGAGAGCTCCACTTTCGACAAGCTCTTTTCGAACTCAGCCATCTCATATCCCTCTCTTCAATGACGCAAGGAGGTTTGCACTGAGGCATATAACCTTTCCTTACCCATCTCCTGCACGGTCGTCTCGACCTTCTCCAAAAATACCTCGCTTCGTAATTTCTGGACGAGTTCTCAGAGGTTATGTCGAAAATGACACCTTCGGTTTCCTTCCATGGAAGAGCGAGAGTACCGAATTACGAAAAATCCGTACGGGTTATCTTGCGAAAAGTCATTTTATAGGCTCTTCGTAGTAGGAGAGGCGACCAGCAGTCTCAGTTGCTCGACAGAGTGATATGTGAAGGTTCCGGAGTGATTTGAAACGACAAGAGCCCCAGAGGGGTCGACCCCTTCAAACACCCCTATTTCTTCTCGCTTCTCCGAGAGCGAGACCTTCACTCTCTCGCCCAGGAAGGCGGCACGTGAAACCCATTGAGACCGAAAATGTCCGAAACCAAATTCTCGGAAGAGCTGAAAGTCACGGTAAAGCGATGCAAGAAGTCGCGGCGCGACTTCCAGAGGACTTTCTCCAGATCGAAGACCTGCAGCTCCTTCTATGTGCTCAGGAGCGTGCGCCAGATTTAAGCCGATTCCAATAAGAACAAAATTGGCACCGTGAAGCCGGACAAATTCGATAAGGATTCCCCCGACTTTCTCTCCTCGCTGGTCGAGGATGTCGTTGGGCCACTTTAACTGAAATGAATCAGCTCTCTTTCGAAGGGAAGAGAGAACAGAACATCCTACCACCAGGGAAAAGCCAGAAAATCGCTCTGGCCCGAGTTCGGTTGGCAGAGCAACTGTTAGCGCAAGACTCCCCTCTGTAGTAACCCATTCTCGCTGTTGTCGTCCTCTTCCGTGAGTTTGTTCTCGGGCGATGACAATGAGAACCTCACCCAGGTGGTCAGCCTCGCTCTCAAGGAGGTTCTTTGAAACCTCCATAGTACTCCCGACAGAAGGAAAGACATACGCAGAGCAGAGAACTTCGGGGAGAGTGTCTCGGAGCGAGTTACGAAGCACCTCCGTTTCTTGCTCATCTATGGTGATCATTCGAGAACAATATCCATCGAAATATCGACATGCGAAGCACCATACGTCAGAGCTCCCATCGAAACCGTATCAATTCCAATTTTCTCAAAGGTAGCAAACCGTTCTTGGGTAACTCTTCCCGAGGCTTCAAGAAGCACATCCGGAGAAGATTTCCGGACGAGAGTAACTGCTTTGGACAGCATCACATCGTCCATGTTATCCAGGAGGAGGACTTGGACCGGGAACTCAAGAGCAACTCGAATCTCTTCCAGAGAGGTCACTTCCACTTCGACAGGCATGTACGGGGCTTTTCTCTCAAAAACCCTCACAAGAGTCGTTCTGAGGTCCCCACCATTTGCGGCGATATGATTATCTTTTATGAGAATCATATCGCCGAGAGACATGCGGTGGTTTCTCGCTCCTCCAACCCGAACCGCATACTTTTCAAGTATTCGATACCCCGGAAGTGTCTTTCGAGTATCGAGCACCATTAATTTTGTGGTTTGTTTCATAACTGAATCAACATGGGTTGCTATGGCAGAGAGGTGCTGCAAAAAATTTAGGACCGTCCGCTCGATTGAGAGAAGAGTTCGAGCAGAGCCTTCAAGTTCAGCAATTGAACCGCCCGAGCGAACTCTCTCACCGTCATCTTTGTAAGACAAGAGAGAGAGGGGTAAGGCCGCTGCAGCTGAGATCTCCTCAATCAACCACCCTCCTCCACAGACGACCAGATCTTCCTTCGCTCGAATCGAGGCTTTCGCTCGCTGCGATGGCTCAATCGTCAGCTCAGATGTCACATCTCCAAGCGAAAGATCTTCCTGTAAGGCAAGAGAGATCAGATCCGCAATCAACGGAGATGAAACAGGATGTTTTACCGTGCTTGTGCTTTCCATATGAGCCACGAATGAAAATTTCTCGCCAAAACTCGAACAATCGCTACGACCGGAACCGCAAGGAAAATTCCAAGAAGGCCGAACAACGATCCACCCGCAACGATAGCGAGGATCACCGCGAGAGGAGAAAGCCCTACCTTGTCACCCACCACTGTCGGCGTAATAAAGGTTCCCTCGAGAAATTGTACCACCGCAAAAACACCCCATGTCATGAAGAGATGGCTCCAGTCGCCAAAAGTAACGAGAGCCATAAGCGAGCCGAGAAGTATTCCAACAATCGACCCGAGATACGGGATAAGATTCCCAAATCCCGCCACAAACGCAACCAAAAGCCAGAGCTCCACTCCAAGGATTCCAAGACCGAGCGAGTAGAGGACAAAAAGGAGACATCCCACTGTCAATTGACCACGAACATAGGCCGAAACATACCGATTGATCTCCAACGCCATATTTTCCACTTTGGCACGCGAAAGCATCGGTAACCACTCAAGAGCCGCACGGTGAATATGGTGAAAATCAATCGCAACATAGTAAACAATGAACGGTAACAAAAAGAGGTTCACTACCGTCAACGTTAGGTTATAGCCTCGAAGAAGCGTCTGCCCAACCCCTTTGGCAACAGATTGCATGAGTTCACCGTTTATAGGCGGCAAATGCTGTAGGAGATCGAGATGTTCATCTTCTCGTAACGACTTCCAAGGAAGCGCCTCTCGCACAAGTTCCCAAAATGGCCCAAGACGGAGTTTCGCCTTCTCAATATACGCCGGGAGGTTTTCGGCGAACGAAGAGTACTCTCGAACAAGAGTAGGAATGGCGGTCATAAATAAAAGCGCGAGCACCAACGCGAATACGGCAAAGAGAGCAAAAAAACCAAGCGAGCGACGCACGCCCCTCCGCTCAAAGGCATCAAGAGCTGGGGACACCACATACGCAGCGCTGTACCCAACAACCAACAGGGTGACGATCTCTTTCAGTTGATAGACGAGCCATCCACCGAAAAAGACGAGAAGCAGCGAAAGCACCCACAACGGTGGAAGGAGAGAATCCCTTTGTGAAAAGCTATGAGACTGTCGATGGGGAGCTCGTTGCATAGAAGTTCTTCTTCTTTAGAGCAATCTTCACATAAAAGAAAGAACCGGTCTCCCGAAAAGCTGCTCGACTTCATCGCACAGCTCCTCAGAGACACTGACACAAACGGGGTCTTTTTGCTCGTTTCGCAGTCCAAGTGACACTTGACTCCCCGATACGAGAAGTTGAAGCTGAACTGGACAGGTCCCGGAATGCTCGGCAAGTATGGATTTTAGTCGTTCGAGCTTTCCGTCAACACGGTCTCCTTCCTCAAGCGTCAAAAGTCCACGACTTGCATTCTTGTCACGATATTCCAGGAGCGACTCCATCGACTCAACAATCAAATTCACCCGCTCTTCACTCACATCGAGTCGACCAGTTACAATGACTGGGTCATCCGCTACCATCAAATGAGCAATCTTTGTGTAGGTATCAGGCCAGGCAAGAGAATCGATTACTCCATAGGGATCTTCAAAAACAAACGAGGCGTAACGATCTCCCTTCTTGGTATTCCGAAGTCGAAGCGCAGTGATCACACCACCTATACGAACTTGCGCTCCATTTTCAAGCTTCTTGACCTGCGGTATCGTTTTTGCTCCCAACGTGAGAAGGACAGCCGAGTACTTGGCCAAAGGGTGGCCCGAAATATAAAATCCAAGCGCCTCACGCTCAAATGCAAGCCGCTTATTCGTTGGCCACTCACTTTCATCGCCATTTTTTCGAGTAACAAGAGTCGTGACATCATGGGCATCACCGAAGAGTCCAATTTGATTTGTCTCACGTTCACGCTGAACTGCTTGTGCGCCACGAACGAGATCCTCCATTCGTTCATAATAGGCTCTGCGACTTACCTTCGTAAAATCAAAGGCACCACACTTAATGAGACTCTCGACTACTCGCTTGTTCACCGCTTTTAAATCAACCCGCAGAAGAAAATCCTCTACACTTTCGAAAAGTCCCCCTTCAGTCCTCGCTTCGACAATCGACAGCACTGCTTTCTCTCCGATTCCCTTGACTGCCGACAGTCCATATCGAATCTGGCCATCAACCACCCG
>JAGRAO010000121.1 GCA_020434565.1 Bdellovibrionales bacterium | reverse complement strand
ATTCTGTTGTGCGCTTCTTCGAACGGATCGACCTGCACAGGTAGCGGGGTGAACCCAAAAATTAAAACAACCGGGGGAACCACCGATAACTTCGGAGTCCAGTTTGCGTCTGGCGCACGCTGGATTACGCTCAAAGACATAGATATTGAAGGCTCAGGCTATGGAAACGGACTCTGGTTCACCAACTCGTCGGTCAATCATGTAAATATTCTCGGTGGGACCATCTCTCGGTATACCTGGGGCTGGCTCTCAGATCCATGGATTCTCTCTACGCCTCCAACCTTCATCCACCTAGGCGAATGCGGCCATCCAGTAAATATTTTTGACACAAACCTTACCAATGGAGCTCTTGGAGGGGGTGGCGGATACGGATGGTTTAGCGACTCGGTGATGGCGGTAAATTATCGAAATAGTGGATCCAAAGGAATTTACGATCATAACGTGTATTTTTCGAGCGGTCCACGGACTACTCCTACTCAGAATATGACATTTGAGTGTGGGACGTATACTGAATCATCGGTCGTCAACGGAGTGTCGGAAGGAGTATTTCTTAAACTTTCGGGATTTCATGCTGGCGTCAAAATCCGAAACAACACTTTTACCGACCAGGCATGTCACACCTATGTTATAGGCTCAACGAGTTCGAACGATGGGCTGGGCAACACCGAATATGTCGAAGCTGAAATTTACGGAAACGTCTTTGATACTTCTTGTGTACAAACCATCCACGGCGATTTCTTCCGAAATACAAAGATCTATAACAATATCTTTTCCATGAGAAACTACGCCGGTGGCCAATCGTACAACTATATCTCTCTCAATCGAGGAGGGGGCGCGGCAACCCTTTTGGGGAATAACTCAATCTTTAATAACAGCTTCATCTGTACTCAAGGGTACTGTCCGGATGATCTGGGAGAAAACGGCTGGATCCAGATAACTGATGGCAGCACCAATAATAAATTTTTCAATAATTTGCTCTACTCTACTCGGAGTAACACTAAGCTCTTTGCAGCGAGCTGTTCGCAGTTTGGTCCAAATGGAGCCGATTTCGATAACAACTTTGTTTACGTCCCAAATACCTCAAATCCAGGGATGTTGAGCTGCTCTGGAGGGTCCGGTAATTCTCAATCATTTACTGTTAACCCGAGGCTCACAGATGTAGCAAACTTCGATTTCTCCCTTCAGTCAAACTCTCCGCTCATCAATGCGGGACGAACCTCGGGTGCCCCAGCGTCAGATTTTGCCGGTGAAATGAGAGACGGCCAGCCGGATATCGGGGCGTTTGAATATTAGAGTCCCGATGTTTCTAAATATCCCGCAACAGAGTTGTGGCGAGCTGGGGTTGTAGATTCGCTTGTGAGAGAACGGCTGCCGCGGCTTGTTGAAGGATTGTGACCTGAACAAGTCGCGCTGATTCAGATGCAATGTCTGCGTCGCGAATTCGGGACTCGGCTGAGGCATAATTTTCTGAGCTTGCTTCGAGGATTCGAATGCCAGTTCCAAGCCGACTTTGGAAAGCCCCGATCGCTCCTCGCTGCTTTGAGAGAATCTCTAATCGATTTCGAAATTGGCTTAATGCTTGGAGAGCATCGGCTACAGAATTAAGGGAGAATTCGAGGAGTGGGCTAATCCCCTCTACAGTTTGTGCGAGAGCCGTTTGAATGCCTCCGCTGCTTGTGGTGAGCTCTCCTCCGAACACAAGGTCAAGCACGCCATCTTCGTTGAAGTCAGAAAGCGCTAATGTGTTTGCGAGTCGAATGCTTGATCCAGAGGCAAGGCTTTCGTTCTCAAAAGTCCCATCACCTCTCCCGAGATAGACCGCGACATCCTCTCCTCCGCCGGTACTATTTTGTCCCCCCGCCACAAGGTCGAGGATGCCATCTCCGTTGAGATCTGCTATTTGGACAGAGTAAAGTGTGTTTCCTGAAAAGCTGTATTGGGCGGCACTTCCAAATCCTCCATTGCCATCTCCGAATCGAACCTGAAGACTTCCGCCGCCGCTGGCGCCAGCAGCAACAAGGTCAAACACCCCATCTCCATTGAGATCGGCAATCGCAAGCGCGTTTGTAACGGTTCCGTGTGCAGAATAGGTTGTTTGTGTACCGAAACTTCCGTGGCCATCTCCGAGTTGAACCGAGATGTATGATGCTCCGTTATCAGAAGTGGAGATGAGATCGAGATAACCGTCATTGTTGAGATCGTAGAGGTGTCCATCAGTGGAGAGAGTCCCTGAATAGAGGTAGGTTACGAACTCTTGAAAACTACCAGAGCCGTTTCCGAGGTACACCCCAGAGGCAGCGCCCGCGTTATCTAGTCGAGTTCCATTTGCAAGGATGTCGAGAATTCCGTCGCCATTTACATCGCCAAATGAGAGGTTGCGAATGTTCCCGAGAGAATTTGTGATAAGTGTGGCGTCGCTGAAAGTTCCATCTCCGTTTCCGAGCTGCACCACAAGCCCCGCTCCGACCGCTGGCCTTTTACCTGCGGTAATAAGGTCGAGTTGGCCGTCTCCGTTTATATCCTCGAGGTGAACGTCATAGATGTCCGACATGATAGAGGACATACTGACCCCTTCTTGAAAGGTTCCATCGCCATTTCCGAGCCGTACGGTGATCTGTCTGCCTAACCCAATCGATTGGTCTCCAACTTCAACAATATCAGCGTGTCCATCGCCGTTGATATCGGCAGAAGCAATATCGCGAACAGTGGAGGGATCGCTGAGGGAATCGAAAAACTGGCTGTTGTATGTAAAGTTACCGGTACCGAGAGCGCCGCCGAGAGATGAAGCGATTCCTCCGTTTAGGCCGAATCCGCCTTGGAGTCTGAGTGTTCCAAGAGTCCCATCAAAGAGGTTTGAACCATTGAACTCAGAGCTTCGAATAATTCGAAAGAACTCGTCTGAGAGTGCTTGCGCTTCTTCGTTGAGAGATTGTCGTTGCTGTGAACCGAGAATTCCGTTTGCAGCTTGCTCCGCAAGTTCGGCAAGCCGTGTCACGAGTCCTGAAAGTTGTTCAACGACTCCATCCGCTATATTCAGAAGACTTAAACCGTCGTTGAAGTTTCGAACACCTTGATTGAAGACTCTCCGGTTTGCATTGAGACTATCACTAATCGCAAGACCAGCGGCGTCATCACTTGCACGGTTGATCCGTTGGCCAGAGGAAAGGCGCTCGAAGACCGAAGACGCCTCTTGCGAACTCTCAAAAAGTCTCCGCTGCGCTTGGAGCGCAGAGATATTTGAGCCAATAGTGACTGTCACGTGTAAGCGTTCCTTCGCTTTTCGTTAAGACTTCCTTGTCCCCTTGGTCACACGAGTGCACACTGCCGCCGAAGCGGTACTCTTTGTGTCACTATGTCGTCATTTTTCAATAACTTCTAAAATCAGGAGCCATCTCTCTAGGAAGGTTTCCTAGGGAAGTTATTCCCGGAACTGTTTTCTCTTCAGCTCGCCAACAGATTCTGAAAGTTAGGGGGCCAAAGAACGCCTGCTAAAAGGGCGGGGAGCTTTACCCTATTGTCAAATGACTCTCTGCGCATTTTTCCTAGAATGCACGTCCTGATGGCAAGTGTGAGGCTCAGGGAGACCGAACGGTCTCGCGGTTCTCATTCTCTCTCTCCAATTTCTTATGAAGAAACGCTCTCTTTCTCTTCTCGATTAGTGGTGCTCTCGAGATCGCCGGAGTAGTCTCTCGTGCTGACGGAGAAAATAACTGAGGGCATTATGCGTTACAACCAACTTGGAAGAACTGGAATACTTGTGTCTGAACTCTGCCTTGGAACGATGACCTACGGTGATGGTGGACACGGTTTTTGGAAAGAGATTGGTACGCTCGGGATAGAAGAAACCTCGAAGCATTTTGCTTGCGCCTTCGAGCATGGAATCAATTTTATTGATACGGCAAACGCCTACCACAGAGGAGTGACAGAGGAACTCGTTGGAAAAGCGTTGAAGAACTCAGGACGACCACGAAGCGAAGTCGTTCTTGCGACAAAGGCTCGAATCCGAATGGGAGAGGGGCCAAACCAAGCTGGGTTAACTCGATCGCACCTCATAGATGAGCTCCATGCGAGCTTGAATCGGCTCAGTACAGACTACATTGATCTCTATCAGATTCACGGGTTTGATCCACTTACTCCAATTGAACAAACACTCCGGATTTTGAACGAGTTTGTTGTTTCAGGAAAAGTTCGCTACCTCGGGTTTTGTAACTTGCCGGCGTGGTACGCGATGAAAGCAAATGCATTCGCTGAAAAGATGGGTTGGAACCGATTTGAATCTGCGCAGATGTATTACTCAATCGCTGGAAGAGATATTGAACGTGAGATCGTACCTTTTGCGCTTGACCAGGGACTTAGCGTTCTTCCGTGGAGCCCGCTCGCTGGGGGGCTCCTGAGTGGCAAGTATTCAAGAAACAGTGACGCTCCAGAGGGGAGTCGCCGAAAAGCGTTTGATTTTCCCCCGGTCGATCTTGAGCGTGGCTACAGTTGTATAGAAGTCATGCAGGGAATCGCACACCAGCACAGCGTTTCGGTTGCTCAAGTCGCGCTCGCGTGGACAGTTCGGCAGCCGAGCATTGCAAGCACAATCATAGGTGCGCGCACCCTTGATCAATTACAAGACAATATTGCAGCTACTGAGCTTGCCCTCTCGTCTGAAGATCTCTATCTGCTAAACGAGGTCTCAAAACTGCCTGCCGAATATCCCGGTTGGATGGTAGAGCGCCAATCGCAAGATAGGCTTTAGAAACTGAGGAGCGCATCCCGTTTCGGGCGCCCGTTTTCCCTCGCTTTAAAGGTTCTGAGGCTGCTTTCGCTCCGTTTTGTGAGAAGAATCACAAATCTAAATCTCGCTCCGTCGTCTCTTTCTCCTGTTGGCAATGAAGCCACGGGAAAATGCAGGGAGGAGGAGATGAAGGATCTGTTGTTAATCGCCGTTCTCATAGCGATAGGATTAGGAATTGCGATCCGTTCACTGAAGGCTGAGAACCGAGTTGGCGTCGGAGCGAGTCATCATGCTGGTGCGCATCGATTTTTTGAGAGCAATCTTTCTTCAGGGTTGGACGATCTCGTTTCATCGGTGAGAGAGATTGCTGCAAGAAGGGGTAACCAAGAGGAGCGCGAAGAAGCTGCCCTGGCGTTGGTTGATTTGATTGACGACGGAGTCCTTGCAGTTGACCAAGGAGTTCAGATGGTCGGGTTACTGGTTCCTGCAGTTTAAGCGGTTCGCGGCTGAAAACTTCTGAGACTCCTTTCATCTCTTTGATAAGCTGAGATGAAAGGAGCGAAACCTACATCTTGTCACAGTTCGCTACACACACTGTTTCAGAGCTCACTTGGCCGCCACAACTCTGATAGCACGATCGATGCCGTTCCTTGCACCGTTCTCCGTCGGGCGAAGGGCAGTAGCTCCTGTAACAGTATTCTTGATCGTCTTGGCGTCGATAGACGTTTCGATCTTCGCACCGCCGATAGTCGTCTTCGGCCCGATCGAGGCATCGACTGTATTCAGACTGGTCCAGTTGATCGCATTGGAGCTGAATATTTTCGCACTGATAGATACACGCTCTCCCTTCGGGCGTTTCAGGAGGAACAAAATGATACGTGGTGCGCATCTGAGGTCCACATCCAAAAAGGAGGGAGAGCGCGCAGAAAAAAGTCATGGTTCTAAAGCAACGAATTAAAAAAGTCATACTTTATGCCCTTGGTTGGGAATAATCGATTGTGTGATCACACGATCCGTCTTTTTCGCAATCATTAATACCATCTCGGTCGAGATCCCAGCTCGGGTGCATCCGGGTCTGCTTTGAACAGTGAAGAAGAGGTCCCTGATACTCGAGCGTAGCGGTCACATCGTTTCCCTCTACCGTCAACTGCTCATTTTGCCCTTGAAAGAGTTTCTTGTCCGAATCCTTCTGTTGAAAAAGGAGGTACGAACGATCTCCTCGTTCCAAGATCGCGGTATTTGGATGAGTTGGAAAGAAAGAAATAACAATTTCGTCGGCCTGATTTTCACTACACTGATACGAGACCAACGAGTCCGGCTGTACAAGTCGATAGAGCGCTTGGAGTTCAGCGATTCTTGACTGATAGCTCTCTTGAATACAGAGTTTCTGGTCGTCTGCTTTCCAGCAGTCGTTTCGTCCCTTAATCCATCCACGTTGAAGCGTCTTGAGGCTTGGCTGAGGTGACTGTTCATCTATTGCAAGCGCGGCTCTGTAAACCTCATCCAACTGAGAGTCGAGAGTCGAAAGCTCGCTATTCTGACAGACGAGTTCCTCAGTGCTCCCCGGTTGAACGGAGCCGCAATTGAAAGATGGTTGGCGATCGATGGCCTGAAGTGACAGGGGAAGCCACAAAACACCAAATGTCGCACACCTTGAAAGGAGATTTCGCATCAACATTCCTCATCCTTTCAAATGTTAAAGGCGTGACATCGTCATACAGCCAAGTCCACCAGGAGTGCGAAAGTCTTTACACTGGCGATTCTTTCTCTGTTTGTCAGTACACCGACCTGGCTGTGAGCCTGGAGGGCAGTGGTCTTGATTGACCTGTGCCGTAGTGTTTGATTGAGATTGCTGAGTGCGTTGGCGCTCAAGCTCGAGTTTCTGACGGGCTATTTCGAGTTTTTCCCTCTCGAGACGGAGTTCCTCTGATCGATCGTCCCGATAACTGTCATAGTGTGATCCACTGTCGTATCGGCTTGACACTCTAAATTCAGCGCGACACCCATCCTCTACCCAGATTCCACGGCTGTCAGTTCCCCAAGAACGTCCCTCGATACAAGAAGATTTGCTAAACTTTCTTTCGAGTTCAACTGTACTATCTCGCATGTTGCGAACATCGCAGTAGGTTCGTCTATCGTCTTTAGACTCGCAGGTGACGTAGTCATAAGCGAAAAGAGGCAGGGAATAAGAGAGGAGAACGAAGAGAATCAAAGGATTTCGAAATTGCATACGCTACTCCAAGAGTGATGTTGTGAAGTGCCGTAAGTGAATCAAAGGTGTGGAGGATAGTCCATAACTCCTGGCTTCTGTAGGTGTTCTAAGGACTTAAAGAGAAAATTTCTCAAAGAAACTGACGTTCTATCCGTTGAGTTTCGCCAAGGCTTCGATTAGCGCTCAAAGAGATCTTCGAGAAAAAATGCCGAGAGCTGAGCGCGACCAGAGAGCCTGCTCTTTTTGTAAACCTCTGAAGCCTGCTGGCGAACAGTTCGTTCGGAAGTTTCACGGACCTGCGCGATTTCTTGAATGCTCAGACCCTTGAGGAGAAGAAAGCTCACCTCCTGTTCTGCCGGAGAAAGTCCCCAATCCTGAAACTGGCTCGAGATCGCATCGGTAACTCCCTGACGCAGGTTTTCCGCCTTTGACCGCCACGAATTTGCGCGCTCTTTGGCGTCACGGATCTCTGTTTGGGCACTTTCTATGAGGGCCTGCCTCGATTTTAAGAGATTTCGAAGAAGGTAAAGGGTAATCCCCACCATCGCCACAATGATGGAGACCTCCGGAATAATATGAGAAATTGGTGAGCCATCCTGCCAGTCCTCAATAACGTCGAGGGTGGTGAGGATTGCCACCACCACGAGCACACCTGAAAGGACAAACCGCTCAGTTTCGGAAAGCCCGGAATCACCCTCTCGGAGTCGGATCAATGTCATATCTCAAGAGGCTAACCACTTTGAAGGAATAAGAAAACCTCTCGATCGGACATTTATCCAGGAATACTTTTCGAGAAAATTCGTCATACTGTCATCAATACCTCGGAGTTTTAGCAACGGGAAGGTTTTTGAACGGAGCAGATCGTTATCGTATGACGAACAAGATTTCATATACGGTTGATACCCTCGTTGTAGGGGCATCCCTTTCTGGTTCGGTGTCAGCCTTTATCCTTGGAAAAGCCGGCGTATCTGTTGCACTTGTCGACCCGCAACCCTTCCCGAGGCAAAAAGCCTGTGGAGAGGGACTGTCTGCTCTTGGCCAGTCGTATCTGAAGCAACTTGGCTTGTGGACTGAAGCTCTTGATAGGGCAAGTGTGCCGTTGTTTGGCTATTCAATTAAACGACAGGACGGCTCGACTGTTTCTCTCGTCTCTCGTTCCGACGCTCCTCAATGCTTTGGAGTCTCCCGAGTTTCCCTTGATTCACATGTGCTTGAGTCGGCTCGATGCCAACCATCGGTGTCGTTTGTAAACGATAAAGTCGTCAGCTTGGAGCCGTGGAACGGTGAGTGGCTTTGCCGGACTTCAAACGGTACGGGGATTCAAGCACGTTCCGTTATCCTCGGTGTTGGCGGTAAGGGATTCCAGTTCTTGTCGGATGAGCCAGCGAGTAGTCATTATGCAGATGCTCGTTTTGGTCTCGCTTTTTGGTGCAAAGGTGGCTGGAATAATGGTCGTCCATCGGTTGTTCAGATCGTCCATCAGCCGGAAGGACAGTACTTCATTACCCCGATTTCAGAAGACACCGTTAATATCAGCGTACTGCTGCAGCAGTCAGGAAGAGATATTCCTGCCAAAGGAGAGATGAAAAGGCGTGGCCTTGAATTGCTTCGGTCTGCTGGTTTTGAAGTTCGGGAAGTGAGTGACACACGGGGTGCGGGAGAGGTCCACGCACTTCGACGTGTAGGGCATTCCTCACTTTATCTTGTGGGAGATGCGATAGAAAGGTTTGATCCGGTCGGAGGAATGGGAATGACTCACGCTGTATTGAGTGCCGCACTTGCCGCGGCCTCGGTACTTGAGGGCAGGTGGGACCCAGGCCCTGCCTTGAGGAAGTACTACAGCGCTCGATGGCGGGCTGCACGTATCCTTCGTCTTTTGAGTGAGCTCTCGTACGAGTTAAATGTGGCCGAGAACTGGGCGGTTCTCAAGCTCGTTCGTTGTGCCCCGAGATTTTCGCTTTGGGTCACTTCGTTCTTAAGGAAATGCGTTCCGTCCCTTCCCCGTGTCGTTCTCGATGCTCGATCGTTAGGAGAGCGTCCTTTTGCCTCCGAATCTCAGTTGCCATCTTATTCATTTTCACTCGCAATACAGGAGTCTCGATCATGAACCTGATCCATAAGTTTGTACTTCTCTCCGTCTGTCTTGCTTCAACAGCTTTTGCCCAACCGAGCGTCAAGAATTGGTATCTGCCTCTCGAAATCAACGACTTGAATACCCAGGTCCGATTTGAGGTGGACTCAACTTGGCACTTGGTAAAGGGGTCGACAGGAAATGTTTCTGGTGAAGCCCATCTTGCCGATGAAAACGACCCACGAAGCATTTCGGCGTCGCTTTCGATCCCGGTTGCGTCCTTTGATACTGATAATTCGTCAAGAGATGAGGAGCTTCGTGGGGTAATGTTTGCGGAAAAGTATCCGGCGGTAGTTTTTTCTGCGACGAAGTTGAAGGGTGATTGCACCCCAGCGTTGGTTCTCAGAGATGGAAAGTGTGAGGACTCGTTGATTGGGGAGCTGCAGATCGCAGCAAAAAAGAAGAGTATCGAACTCCCGATTACCATTCTTCGTACTGAGGGAGATCGTTTCCGAGTTGAGGGGAAGTTCCCGCTTCGATGGGCAGATTACGGAGTGGAAGACCCATCGATTTTCATAGCCCGTCTCAAACCGGTTGTGACTATATTTTTCTCAGTCGATCTTGCTCCTTCTCAGCAAGAAGGATAGGTAAGGTGAATGTCCTCTCTCACACAGGTCTCAATAGCAGTTCCAGAGTATAGCGTCGATGCGAGTGTTCTTAAGGATGTCGGCGAGCAGTGGCTGTCGGACGATAGTGCCTCACAAGAAAAATTCCTACGAATTAGTGCCCAGTCCGGAGTGAGCCGGCGCCGGTTCATTCTCCCTTACGATGAAATCCTCGCTCTCAATGGGCTTGAATTTCGTGCGAAACAATTTGAGCTTCACGGCACCCAAATGCTCCACCGGGTAGTAGCACAAGCGATTGAAGCAGCTTCGTATTCTGCGGATCAAATAGGTGCGATGGTCTTTACATCATGTAGTGTGCCGGTGATTCCCTCGATTGATGCCAAGGTTATTCTGGAAAGTGATCTGCCGAAGAACATTACGCGAGTCCCGATGTATCAACACGGCTGCGCAGGTGGAGTTGTCGGCTTGGCGCTCGGCTCAAAACTGGCAGAACTTGGGAAACCGGTCCTCGTTTCGTCTGTTGAACTGTGTTCTCTTGTCTTTCAACCGCAGAATCGCCACGGGTCTCATCTGGTGGGGGCTGCGATATTTGCTGATGGGGCTGCCGCGACGGTAGTTTCACCTTCTGATGCGGGCTGCCGTATTCTCGGGAGTGAATCTGTGCTCCTCCCAGAGTCTCGCCATCTCATGGGGTACGACATCTTCGATGATGGCTTTCATCTCAGACTCGATCGGAGTTTGCCGAGTGTTTTGGTGCGCGAGGCTCCCAAGGTGGTTGCCAATTTTCTTGACCATTTTGGCAAGCGTGAGTCTGACATCGATTACTGGCTGTTTCATCCTGGCGGAATCAAAATTCTCGAATTCTTGAAAGACACGCTCCATCTCTCAGACGCACAGTGTCCTTGGTCATTCGACGTGCTTCGAGAGCACGGCAACCTTTCTTCTGCGACGATTCTTTTTGTGTTGGAGACATTTCTTCGTCACGACGTTCTTCAGAAAGGGGAGTGCGCAGTTGTTATGGGGATAGGTCCGGGGCTTACCATCGAGATGATTCTCCTCGAAGGTTAGGACGAAGAGGCAGATTCCGTTATTTTAGCCCGAGGACGACGTTGAATATCCGCTACGTCTCGAGAGCGTCTCTCTTGAACCGGGATATACTCCTTCGAGAGCAGCCCTCGTTTTAGAAGGAAGTGATAAATCCGTTCAGCCGCAAGGCGGTGTGCTAACTCATTCGGGTGGCTGTCTTTCCCAGGCTTTATCTGAAGCCAGTCGTTGGGAATTCCCTTATACACAGAGAAAAGATCAAGGGACGGGATGTCCAGGCGGCTGAAAAGGTCTCTAAGTTTCGCGTGAATATCAGAGAACGGATAATCTTCGTCGAGTGGAAAATCAAAGAGAGGAAAAACGACAGTCGCAAAACCAATTCCGTGACTCT
>JAGRAO010000120.1 GCA_020434565.1 Bdellovibrionales bacterium | reverse complement strand
GCACGTCTCTCCGATGAGGTACCATGCTTTTCCGAAAGAATTCCATTTCGAACGGTGGCGCTCGATTCCATCCACGTTAATTGCGACTGGCACGGCACTCAAGAACCGCAAAAATGAAAACGGCGCGTTTGCGGCATTACACAGGAGGACGACATCAAAGCGCCTTCGGAAAAGATCAAAAAACGAGGTCAGTGCATGTAGAGGAGTTTCGAGATACTTGTTACGAATGGTCGGACAAAAACGGGACACCACTCCGTTTAAAACCATCTCTGGTGGACGAACTTGAAAAAAGGATCGACGCCCGTAAACTGTAACGGAGTGCCCCCGCTCGACAAGACGAGTTGAGAGTTCCTCCGCAAAAGTCTCAAAACCACCATAGGCTGCAGGAACACCACGCGTACCAAGGATTGCAATCTCAAACCGTTCTTTCATGCAATCCTACCTTGCAGCGAACTCACCAAAACAAACGCGTACGATTTCCAGGAGCGGCCGAGAACTTTACTTCGACGAACCTCAGTTCTCTCTGATTTCCATACGAAAGGCCACATCCGAATTGTGCCTGAAGGTCGCCTGGGGCAAGCGGAAATCTCTGGGCTTCGCGTTCGATACCCCAAGACAGAGCAGGCCCTTCGCCGTGTAAATAGAGTATTTACAAAGAGTTGATGCCTTTTTAGCCGAAGAAAAAACCCGTGCGCCCAGGCCCTTCCTTCAAGTATATTAAAGTAACTTCGGGAGAAGCTCATGAGCTTTCCGAATCGCTTTTTTCGCTGCTGGCCGCTTCACATGGAACAGTTCCCCTGAATGTGGAACGAGGAGAATGGCAAAACCTTCACGATCTTCTCAGGTCGTTCTGGCACCCCTCTCGTCAGAGGAGCGGGAGCCTTTTCTCCAAAACTCTCCATCTGAACAGCATCCAACTCAATCGCCGCTTGTGTTTAGTGACCAGCCAGAAGTTGGGGTCATTTTCTTTTGTCTCCACTCTAAGAGAAGAGCACTCACTGCGCTTCAGGGAGACATCGAATCGCTCCTTGGTGAAGATCCAAAATATCTGAGATTCGACGCAAACCTGTTTTTACGTCACGTCCATCCAGATGATCGGTTCAGTCTCACAAACGAACTCGACAAGAGCATAGAGGAACGAAAGCCATTTATTACCACATACCGTTGGATTCGCCCCGATGACTCAAAAACAATTCTTCTCCACTGCAGAGCATCGGTGACGTCCGTCGGGAGTTATACTGAGCTGTTTGGCATGCTCATGGAGATATCCTCCATAGGATCTCTTGTTGGAAGTTCTTTGAGTCAAACTCCGCTCTCTCTCGCTCATATTCTTGATGCTCTCCCGGGATTCTCAATCGTTTTCTCAAAGGACTTCGTCATACTGGAGCGGAGTTCGGATGCAAGCGTTTTTTCAGCTTGCTTTGACGGCACCGAATATCAAAAGAGCTTTCTCGAGCGCGGCTCAAATTTCCTCTCTGGTTTTTACGACTCCGGACAGCAGGCCTATTTCTCCGAACCGCTTCGAGAGCTGATGCGAGGTGAGCGCACTCGGTGGATTTGGACTCGGGAAACAGCCTCTCATACGTACAAGATAACGATCCAACCGGTCGAAAACGGATCTGTTCCTTACGCCCTCCTCTTTCACCTTGAAGACATCTCGAAAGAAGCCTCTCTTCGCAGACAAACTGAACGTCAGCAAGAAGAGATTCTCGAGGGAACTATTCTTCTCGCTAAGCGACGAAAACTTAACGGAGCCCTTCAGACACTCGTGGGTCACCTTGCGTTGATGCAGGAGCCGCTCTCTCTGTTGGCGAGCCGAGATGACACCTTCCAACCACTTCTCGAGAGCTCAAAGGCAGCGTTGCGCCAAAGTTGGTTTGCCTTTGAGGCCGACACTCGCAACCCCCGAATGGTTGTGTTTGATGAGATGGTAGCTGAAGTAATGAAACAAACCCGGCCCCTCTTTCGGACAGCTACCGAGTGGGGCTGTAGACTCAATGTGACCTCACACCCAATGAGTTTATCACCTTCGATTCGAACCACTCTTATTCGTTTTTTTTCAATCCTTGCTGAAGCTGCATGTGACGAAAGTCGAATTGAGATACACACCTATGGAGGCACCCCACGACAGGATGCCCACCACTCAGTGTCAATCTCCGGGTCGATTTCGCCGTGTGGTGAACAGGGCTATGATGAGCCTCTTGTAACAGAGTCGCTGCGACAGAGATTGACAGCCGGATTGGCCTTCAGAGACTCGGAACTTTCGCTTCACTTTCGACGAAAGAAAAACCCTCATTCACTCGAAGCGAATCTCACCTTTCTCCTGCCGGTAACGCCGCTCTCCCCCAAGATCGAATACGAAAATAACGCATCAGACGAGTTGACTCCGGAAATTGTCGTAGTTGGGAAAAGAGAAACCTTTGATTCATTTCAACAGTACTTCGAAAGAAGCTCGGTCAATCTGCGTGTCCTTTCGCCCTTCCCCCTTCAGTTCTCGGATCTCCGTATACTGCTCGAGGGGGGAGCGCTCGTTGTAATGGTAGATCTCGACGTTCTTCCGAAACAGAGCGAGAGAACTCTCCTAAGAGCGATTCGGAGATTCCCGGACACTCGATTTCTCCTGCTCTCCGGGAGCACGCGCCTCACCTTCCCGCTCCCGGCTGAATCGGACGCTCGGTGGCTCCAAAAACCAGTAACTCCATCCCAGCTCTCGTATCACCTCAAGCGAGCGCGACTAAGAAAGGAGTTTCGCCCCTCCGAAGATACAGAGAGGGAAGCAGTTGAGGGTAACTAACAGGACAAGAGGAAGTTAACGAAAGTGAAGCGATCTGGGCTTCACACCCGACTAGAGGGTGTGAGAGGTGGAGGTTCTTCTGTAAAGTATTGGAATTTCTGAACTTCCGTGAGGTCTCTCGAATCGACCCTTATGTGACTACCAAGCCGAGCCCTTCATAACATCGGGTGAGGTAACTGAGTGAAGTTATGGTAGAATTTCGTATCACTCGTTTGGATTGGAGAGGGATACGCTAAAGTTTACGTATGTTGCAGACAGTTGAAGAGATCATTCTTGGGCTGATCCTTGCGTTTTTTTCGCCAGAGGTTCCGACTATCTTCGGCATCATCTTTCTTGGTGCGCCTGCCCTCGTGCTGCTTTTTATCCAATTTCAGAGAAAGGACAATTTCTTACCAGGTGTCGGAGCGGGAGTCCTTCTTATTCTTACGGCACTCCATGCTTTTTCGCGAGAGACGGTGAGCATCCCGGTCACCCAACTCGCAAATATGATGGAAGGCAAAGATGCGGCTTTCAAAGGCAGCAAAGAATTCTTCCCACCGCTAGAGTCGCTCTTCCATCTCTTCGTAGCTCCTGCCCAACAGCGATTCCTCTTTGAAGAGGTGTTCTTTGTTGCGCTCCTCGCCTATCTCGGGTGTGTGATCTACGTCGGATACCGTGAATACCAAAAGACGGGTGTATTCTTTGGCGATCTGTCCGTGGGAGCATTCTTTAGGGAATCCCAGCCGCGCCCTGAGCGTTCAAAGACCAATGAACTTGGTTCAGCCGACCTTGCAAATACCGCGGAAATTTCGAACTGGACAAAGGAACGCACAGATTTTACGCACACTCCCCCGTACACCAAATTGAACGTGTACGACCTGAAAGGAAGTGAAGGAATCGCCCTAAAAAGGGGATATATGATGATTCCGCAGGGTGAGCGGAACCGGCACATGCTCATGGTGGCAAAGACAGGGGGAGGTAAAACAAGTAAATTTATCTTACCGATTCTTTATGATGATTGCTTGTGTCCGATCCGGTCTTCGATCGTTTTAGACTCAAAGCCTGAAATGTGGAAAAAACTTGCGAATCTCACCCGCAAGTACAATCCAGAAAAAGAGGTCGTTCTTTTCAATCCGCTCGATACCGCACGGAGTATGAGCTGGAACATCTTGAGTAAGATTGAGTCTGATACTGATGCTAAGTTGATTGCGAACACCGTGATCATGGCGACAGACCAACCTCAGGCCAAGTCAGACAGCCCGTTCTTCCGAAACAACGCACTTTCGATATTGAACGCGATCATGGTCGGTCTCCTCAATGACGACAAAGAGACTCTCTCCATGCCCCGCATTCACGAACTCGTACAGTCCGGAATGAAAGAGCTTTGTAACTGGCTCGAGCAGCACCCACACGCTCTTAGAACTTCAAAGACGTTTGTCGAACTCGCGCGTTCAGGGTCTCAGAACGCTGACACGATCATGTCAGAACTGAGTATGCGTTTGGCGGCTTGGGACTTGAAAGCTATTCGGGCAACGACTTCGCAAAACGAATTTGACCCTGAGATCCTCGTTGAGAAGCCGACTCTCTTTATTGTTGAACTTCGAGAATCAGAACTCGAGATGCTTCGCCCACTTGCGAACGTGATCATCGTCGAGCTGCTGCGATTTTTGACCAAACGAGCTGAATCGTGTCCCGGACACAGGCTCCCTCGTCCAGTTGGCTTTGTTATCGACGAGTTTGCGAGTGCACTGGGTCGACTCCCAGATATCCACGTCAAACTGAACACCCTCCGTTCTCGAAACGTCAGTATCGTTGGCGCTATCCAGTCGATCGCGCAGATCAAAGCCAACTACGGCGATGACTCGGATTCGGTGCTTGCCGGTTTCAGTACCAAGGTCTTCCTTCCACCGCTCGATCTTCAGGACTCGGAGTGGGCTTCCAAAGAAACCGGGCAGATGACTATCCGGTTTGAGACGAAATCTACTGGGAGTAACCGGAAGAAGATTGAATTTTTCGCGAGTCAAAACGACGGGACCCAGGAGCAGGTGCAACAGAGAGCGGTTTTGACACCCGATGAAATCGGTCGCCCGCCGGACAAGATCACAACGTTCTTCATGCCAGAAACACCGCCCTTTCAGGGACACATCGAGTTCTACTTTAAGATTCCTGAGATGTTACAGCGCATCAAGGAGTCAGAAGACTCTGAAGAACTAAAGCTCCGAGATGCCCCTATTGAAATTACAGAGATTCTCCCGCAGCCAGGGGCAGCTGCACCTACTGCGGCCGGAGCAGCAGGACCACCCGCTGGAATCACCGACACCAAGGGGTGGACGGACGATCAGGTCACTAAGAAGCTCGACGAAACGAAGGCAAAGCTCGACTGGGCCAACACAACCGGCAGTGCTCGAAAGTGGTGGGAAGCCTTTGAGAATGAGAACAAGCATCGACTTGCGCTTGTCTTGAGACTTGCCGAGGAACTCGCGAATCGAAACGCGACAATTACCGAATTCTTCCTCGCATACGTGTATAGTAACACAGATAATATCCAGGCTAATCTTCACTACCTCGACTACACACGGCTGAAAAAAGAGGAAGAACGCAAGAAGAAAGAGGCCGCAGCTCAAAAAGCTCCAGCAGCTGTTTCGAGTCAACCGCCAGCGGCCGCGGCAGGCTAGCACGGGGCGTGTTCACCGCCCTGTTTTCTCAAAATCCTTTGACCAAATTCGGATGGAAGTGAGAGGCTCAGACGGTCTACTCCTCGCGCTTTTTCGGACCGCGAGCGTCAAAACTCATTTCCTGGAGATGTCGAGTGTCCTTCGAACAAACACTCAAAAATCGAATCATTCGATTCCTTGAAGGGCGAAACGAAATTGCCGCCATCAAAAGCGCTGCCGCCGAGGCGAGAGTTTCTGTCTACATAACCGGAGGAGCTCTACGGGATCTTGCACTAGAAGATAGTGTCTCAGCAGATCTCGATCTGCTGATCGAGGGTACTCCAGTTGAACGAGAAACTTTTAAGATTGCTCTTTCTGAAGAGGTACGGCGCCTTCAAATTCCTCAAGGGGCGCTGCGAGTAGACGCTCTCGAAACGGAGGATGCCGAGCGTTTTGTTACTCGCTTTGATTTCACGGTAAACTCCCTTCTGTATGACCTTCAGGAAGAGAGCTTAGCCGATCCGTGCGGGCAAGCGTTGAAAGATTTGGAAACGAGAACTCTTCGAACCCCGTCCGTTCCGACTTTTGTGATTCATATCCTTCCTTTTGTAAAAACATTTCGCCTCGCTTCAAAACTCAACCTTTCACTCCATCCTTCGACGAAAGACCTCATACGAGATTTCGGGCCGATGATCCATTCTCTCGGGCCAGAGGGAGAAGTATTAGCACTTGGAGAACTCCTTTCTTTCCTGACACTCCCAACGATCGCTTCCCAGCTCAGAGAGATGTCAAAAATTGGTTTTCTCCACGTGCTGCTCCCAGAGCTGTGCGCCCTTGTTCAAGATCAAGATGTCTTCCCGGAAGCGCTTTCTTCGTTAGATTTTCTCGAATCAACTGTTCCTCGCTCATCAGAGCCCGTTCGAGAGAGCGTCTTGCGGATTCACGCCCTCTCTGTGCCTTTGACGAAATCGCTCTTTACGCATAAAGAAAAGTTTACGGCATATTACAGCCGACTCGCTCTTGTGAGACTCTGTATCCTTCTCTACTGGAACTCTCTTGCTTTTTCGAAACTTCCACGACCTGAAGGGCCAGAGGAAAAAGAGGAGCTTATAGCTGCATTTGATACCAATCCCGTCAAAGGTATCATGGCACGCCTTTCTCAATCGAATGAGTTGAGAAAGGTTTATTCCACACTCGGAACGATGCTCCCACATATCCGAAAAATAGTTTCTCAGATTGAAATGGATGGTTCTCCTCTGTCGGAGGCGCAGTTCAGTCAATACGATACGGCAGAAGTCATCGCTGCTGTGGGCCTAACGAAGTCCTCGGCCTTCAAAATAGAGCGGTTCTGACGATCTCGCAGCGACTGATCAGTATCGGAGACTATCGCTCTCCTCGTAAGAGTTGAAGAGCAAGAGCCGGCTGTTGATTCGCCTGAGCAAGCACTGCCGAAGCTGCTTGTTGAAGAATTCCCTGACGAACAAGATCAGCTGCCTCAAACGATATGTCCGCGTCAACAATTCGAGATTCTGCAGCCTGATAGTTTTCTCGCGTCGCAAAGAGAATGTTTGCGGCAGAGCCCAGTCGCGATTGAATCGCACCTATCACTCCTCTTTCACTGGAAAGTCTCGTCAACGCTTCCTCCACTTGATCAAGCGCAGACAGTGCCTCTTCTTGAGTAGCCAGCGAATAGTATCCAGCGTTTGCGGAGAGCTCGGTATTCGCAGAATAGGTAGCGCCGGCCAGAAATGGGTTAATCAGTTCGACAACTCCATCCCCATCAATGTCTTCCAAGAAAATATGTGTAGGAGTGGCGAAGGATCCCGATGAAGTAACGCGGTCTTCGAAGGTTCCATCACCATTTCCGAGGTATGTCCCAAGTTCACCTGACGAATTCACTTCAACAAGATCAAGGAAACCATCAGAATTGAGATCGGCTAACTTCAAGCTCCTCGTTCCCACTCCATTCCCTGCAAAAGTGAGGTGATCCGCGAATGAGCCGTCTCCGTCTCCCAGGAGTACGTGGATATCGCCAGCCTGATCTTTCAAAATAATGTCAAGGTAGCCATCTTGATCGACATCAGCAACATCTTGAGCAGTTGAGACCACTCCGGTAAGAGTAGCTGAAGCGGCAAAACTCCCGCCGCCTTGGTTGAGAAAGAGCACCGTGTCAGAACCAACGCGAGTGAGATAGTCCGCTAGCCCGTCTCCGTTAAAATCAGAGACAGAGATGTCTGTAGCGTTCGACGCAGAGGTTAAAGGAGAGTCATTTGCAGCGAGCGTGTCGCCGCCATAAATATTAAAGAGCCCATCTACGGTTTGAAGGAATATGTCAACGATTCCATCCCCATTCGCGTCTCCTATTCCAAAATCAAGAAATCCAGTTGTCGATCCAACAAGAGGAACCAAGCTGGTTGACTGAACGCTTTGAAAAGTCCCGTCTCCATTTCCAAAGGCATAGCGAATATGAGCAGCGCTTACAGAACTCGCTCCTTGATTGATAGCAAAGAGATCAAGGTTGCCATCGCCGTTGAGATCTGCCGCACCGACTGCCACATCTGAGTCAGAGGCCGTAAAAACTGACCCGATGTTTGTAAACCCCCCGCTTCCATCACCAATCATAACCTGGCTGCCGTATCCAGATTCGTCTTCCATTCCGAAGTAATCCTGAATACCGTCGTTATTGAAATCACCGAACGTTCCGAAAGCTCCGTATCCGAGATAGCCATCGAAAGCTCCAAATGTTCCATCTCCGACATCTCGAGCGAGTTCAGAGCCCATATCAAAGGACACCGAGCCTTGCGTTCCGTAGCCCGCTTGAATTCTCATAGAGGAACCGAGATCCCCAAACAACCCGATTCCGTTGAACTCGGTAGTGGACAAAATTCTATTGTATTCAAATGAGAGTGCGTGAAACTCTTCTTGAAGTGAGAGGCGCTGTTCGAGACTGAAACTCCCGTTCGCGGCTTGAGCTGCCAGCTCTCGTTGGCGCATGAGAACGCCAGTTAAACTCTCAAGTGCACCATCTTGAATATTGAGGAGACTGAGTCCATCGTTTACGTTTCTCAATGCTTGTGAAAATACTCGTGAGTCCGTTCGAAGCGATGAAGCGATCGCTAGTCCAGCCGCATCATCGGACGCACGATTGATCCTTTGGCCTGAGGAGAGCCTTTCAAAAATAGTCTGTAGCGCGCTCGAGCTACGTGCCAGCGAACGCTGAGCACCGAGCGACGCGATGTTCGATCCAAAAAGAATCGACACTGCGGTACTTCCTTGTTACTGCATTACTTCCGTGTACTTATTTGTTCATGGGAACTCCCACACACAGATACTCCCTTCGCGCTTTGGAAGGGTTCTCTTGAAAAAACGGTAGTTTAGGAGCCGAACTCAAGTGAATTTATCGACGAAAGTCCTCTAGAATGCTGAATTTTGGTGGGCGCGAGTCAGGAGTGGTGCGGCTATGAGCTAAAGTACGAAAAAGACCTACGAATTCTTCGTATTCCGCCCGATCCACCCACGCGAATGAGATTGACTTAGACTGGCGAATTCCCATAATGGGCTAAACACCCACTTTGCAAAACATGTTTTTGCTCCTTTCGTTTTCCGGGTGTTCTGGTTTTCCCCAAGAATTGGTTTCAAAAGTACTCACTCGAAAAGCTCTTCTGAGGAGATTCTCTCATGGGACTCCCGAGGAGAAGGTATTTTTGAAACCAATTCTCACATTTTTTACCCCTAGTCACTTTTCAGCTCTCCGGAAGAAGAGCCCATTGATGTCTTTGGAGCTAACGCTATGGTATCCGCAGTCACAAAAATCCTCCGATTCTCATCGTACCTCTTGGCCTGTTGTATCTTTGTATCTGGGTTAGGTGCTGCCCCCGCGGCTTTTGCTCAACCGTACGTCAACAGCGGAGACGTATTCCCCGATGTTTGGGATAATTTTGATATGGCGTGGGAGAACGGAAACCCGTCGGGATATTCCGAAGGACAGACCGCTGCCATGGTCGCTGAGATCCGAACCAATTCGACCGCACAACATCAAGTCGATTTTTGCCTTCAAGTTGAAGACGGCTCAGGTGCAAATCTCAAGTACGCGTTTAGCTCTTTTAGCGCTGCTTGGAATGCGACGTATAATCCAACCACTTTTCCGAATGGAACCGCGATCAGTTTTTCAGATACTTTGGGCCCGATCTCAGCGTACAACGCAGATATCATCTCAGTTTCTGCTCCCTCGCTTGGCAACGGCCAATGTGATGCCGAGTATTTGGGCGTTACAGTTGTTTTTCAGAAATTGAACGCTTCAACGAGCGCCTACTTCGCTTGGGGGGGTGTTCTCTCTCAAGAAGGAGCAGCACTCCCTGCTGGAGCTTCCGATCCGACTGTACCTGCCGGGAAGAGCGCCTCTTTCATCAACGGAACCTTTCAGTCTCGAGTTGCAGGAGCTGGCGACAAAACTATCAATTTCAAAGGTCAAGATATCTCTCTGAATCCGGGGATTAACCTCCTTAAAACAGTAACGACTGAAAACGGCACTTGTGGCGTGGACGACGCCGAAAGCATTACCGTTCCACTTAACGCTACTATTAAGTTCTGCTTTGTTATTCAGAGCACCGGAGACACTCCATTGATTGATGTCACTTTGGTTGACTCGACGTTGGGAGTGGACCTGACTTCATCCCTTGTAGGTCTTACGAACGAAGACGGAGACGGCTTAGCGGACGATCTCGCAGACGGAAGCTCCGCCACAGCGGAGTACCTCTGGGTCGCTACAATGGACATCGATAATATCGCCATAGCCACTGGAAGCGGCATAGAAGTAAACGACACGGCAATGGCGAGTGTTTACTTCTGTGGAGATGGAAACGTTGATCCAAACGAGCAGTGTGACGACGGCAATATGGTCGACGGTGATGGATGTAACACTCAGTGTCAGAACGAGTACTGTGGCGACTCGATAACACAGCCGGGCTTGGGAGAGCAGTGTGACGATGGAAACCTGCTTGACAACGATGGGTGCGATAGCCAGTGCCAAAACGAATATTGTGGTGATGGAATCCTTCAAAGCGGCATCGGAGAGGAATGCGATGACGGTGACTTGAATAGTGAAGATGGTTGTGACTCCAACTGTCAGCTTGAGTATTGCGGTGACGGGATCATCCAAGCAGGCCTTGGAGAGCAGTGTGACGATTCAAACACTGATGACGAAGATGGATGTAATAATCTGTGTCAGCTCGAGTACTGCGGTGACGGCGTAACACAAAGCGGCTTGGGTGAAGAATGCGACGACGGCAATTCACTCGACAACGACGGATGTAACGCAAATTGCCTCGATGAATTTTGTGGTGATGGAGTGGTACAGACTGCTCTCGGAGAACAGTGCGACGACGGCAACAATTCCAATAACGACGGATGCTCAAACCAGTGTCAAAACGAGTTCTGTGGAGATGGCATCCAGCAGTCTTCAGAAGCGTGTGACGATGGAAACTCAGACAACACCGACGGATGCACGAACGCTTGTGAACTCCCAGCGTGTGGCGATGGGTTCATCCAGAGTGGCGAGCAGTGTGATGATGGAAACACCGTAAATAACGACGGATGCTCAAACCAGTGTCAAAACGAGTTCTGTGGAGATGGCATCCAGCAATCTTCCGAAGCGTGTGACGACGGAAACTCAGACAACACCGACGGATGC
>JAGRAO010000119.1 GCA_020434565.1 Bdellovibrionales bacterium | reverse complement strand
CTGTATCTCCAAAACATTCTTCTATTTGATAATATCGATCAATTCCCGCCTTCATAATGAGTGGCTTAAACTGCTGAGGGGCCTGAGGAAGCGCATAAAATCTTCCGGGGTGCCGACGGGACGGAACGATATAATCCCGTGCTCCTTCAGGAGAGCTACTCGTTAAAATCGGTGTATGGAACTCTCGGAAGTGAAGATCGTGCATGATCTCTCGAATAGCTTGCACAATCTCACTTCGCCGAAGGATGTTTCTATGGAGATCTTCTCTTCGAAGTTCTAGAAACCGTTGCTTCAGACGGATCGACTCTGGAGCGTTATCGTCTTCTGCAATTTGAAACGGAAGAACCTCTGAAACGGTCAGTACTTCAAGCTCCGTACAGTGAACTTCTATTTCTCCAGTGGATATCTTTGAGTTTACGAGCTCAGGAGCGCGCTCTCGCACTTCTCCCCGAACACAAAGAACCGATTCTGGTCTCGTGCCCTGAATCTGTTCTTTATCCTTGTCGTGAAAGACTACCTGCGCGACCCCGTAATTATCCCGTAAATCAACGAATACGACGCCTCCGTGGTCACGCTTCCGCATGAGCCATCCTGACAGCACGACGCTCTTTCCCACATCAGATTTTCTCAATTCTCCACACAAGTGGGTTCTGTACTTACTCTCAAGGCCTTTCATTTCAATATCTCTCTTGGAAAAACGCCATCTGAGCGTTTCAAACGACTGCGCCCGAGATGCCAGGGAAAACCGGAGGCAGCTCGGGCGCGATTGTACTGGTTTCAGTAAAAGGGGTCTAGCTAGCAGTACCTTTGAGGTACTTATCAAGCGATGCTAGATCAAACCCCTCCGCAATCTCGCGGAGTTCCTTTCCGGATGCCTGTCCACTCCCCTCGAGCTTGAGCATGCTCCCACTATCGAGGAAAACGGTAAGTTCAGGATTATTCGGCTTGTCGACAAGATTGGCTGTGAGTCCGTTAATACGAAATGTATCCTGTCCAGGTTGTCCACCCATCATCGCAGCCATTCGACCAAAGCCGGCGATATTTCCGAGCGGTCCTCCGCCTGAGCCACCGATCAAACTGAGCGAGACATTTTTGGCACCATTAGAGTAGCGACGCTCTACGTTTGTCATGCCAAGCGCAGCATTTACTTCGGTTTGATTCCCTGTGAAGCCCGCAAGCGAATCTGGGAAAAACGACTTGAGTCGCTCAACGTGCATCTTATTGATCTCTTTTTGGGCCCAATTAAGCTCTTCGAGTGCCTTTGGAAAATTTTGTTGGGCGATGTACTCATTCACTTTCTTGAAAATGGCATCGATTTCCTCTGCATGAGCGGCTGGGAGCACAACGAGAGAGGCGACAAGAAAAAAAGGAACAAGTGCTTTCATGGGTATAAGCTCCAGTGAAGTAATGGTTTTCCAGACGTGGATTTACTACAAACGGAGCCAAAGGGCCAGAAGCGGCCCCCGTTTAAGGATTCTACGACCTTATACCCACTCGGTATAGCGGATGATCTCGCGCTCGCCCCAGAAATCTTTAAGCATTTCAAAGATTCGTCTTCGATCTTTTGGATCTATGCTCTGAAACGATGGAAGGTGGCGTGGGTCCCAGGTATCGCTTTTCTTAAACACTGAGAGCGTAACGTCCCACATAGGGTACTCTCCGATTCTTCCACGACCATAATCGTCGTCACCGCCCAGACGCAGCTTACGTCCCTTTCGATTCGGCTCATCTTGAACCTTGGGTTGGATTGTTGACTCCGGCTGAGCATGGACTTTCCACTGAATGTCGGCAAGAAGAGCCATCTGCTGCTCTGCAAGAACTGGTGTCGCATGCAGTCTAAATTGGTTCTCTCCCCGAGTAGAAGATCGAGTAGTTGTCCGGGGATCAACTTCAACAGCCCTTTCAAGCTGGCGATCCGGGCTGATGTGAACTCCGATTTCCGGCGTTTTATGTAGGGTAAAATCAAGCTCTACAGGAGCTCCTGGCCCAACATGTCGACCTGGTTGAAGGTCAACTTCAAGCCGACTCGTAGGAGTCTCCGTCGCAGTGATCGGTTTTTCAAGAACTGCTACTGCTACATCAACCTTTTCCGGCTCAAGTTGTAGTTGTGGCTCAAAGGTTGAGACTTCGTCGATCGCATCGACAGCACCAGCGGGACCCTTGTTACGCGGACCGAAGCCTGGACCCGCCGTTTCTCCGTCAGGGGTCATCTTCAAAACAGTTCGAGCTTCTCTCTCTTGCGTAGAGAGGCCACCTCCGCTCTGTCGAGAAGGCCCGTGAGGGCCACGATCGCTGCCACGAGAGCCTCCTCCGCTCCCGCCAAAATCTTCTCCACCATCGGTATCGCGTAGGAAATCGTAGTCGCCCTGCTCGAATTGGCGATCCTGATTGCGAATATCAGCGAGGACTTCCTCGTATCCCTCTCCCATCCACTCTGGCGAGTCATCACCTTGTCGATTCTGTGATGAAGCGCCATCTTCAGCGACAGCACCTTTTCCACCTGTTCCACCACCTGTATTGCCATCTCCACCCTTTGGAGTTCCCCAATCGGAGTCGCTTCCGCCAAAGGAATCCCCGCTCTCCCCACCTGAGTTCCCAGATGAGCGGTGAACACCAGAAGATGTTTCGTGAATAACGTTTGCACCGGATTCTTTGAGAGCAATCTGATCTGCTATCCTCTCTAACTCGATATCAATCGCATCCTGGCGCGTTTTTGTTGCAACTCGCTGCTCTTGTATAAGCTCGCTCTGCCGCCGGTAGAGGTCCTGAACTGCTCGGTCTTCCGTAACAGCTCCTTCGCCACCGAGATTTTCCAATATCTCACTTTCGCGCGCACCTGTGAGTCCATCCTCGCTTGCAGCAAAGGAATTGTGTTGCTGTTCAACCTGTACCCGCATATCACCGAGGAGGGTTTCGTAGTCTCGGCTCGTAAATCCAAATTCGTCAGGGATCATTCCACCATCGCCCGAGAGGTGCGCTATCTGCTCTCGCGTATTTCGAATATCGATTTCAAGAGCCCGTTTCTCAGGGAGCGATTTTGCCTGTTGTAGCCGACTGTGCAGGGAATCGAGTTGCTCACGGAGCGTTACGACTTCATCGATAAGGTTCCGCTCCGGGCGGGGGCCTGCAGAAGAGATCTTCGCCCGCGGACGCGATTGATCCACGTGAGCGGTGACCCGCTGAGCCCTTCCGCTGTCAACGATGGTGTAGTCCTGGATAGCAAAACCGTGATCTTCGGCGTTTGCTACCATTTTGATGTCGTGGCGCGCAACGCGCTCACGCGAACGCATCTCTCGACGTGCTTTCTTGACGGATGACGTATCAATGACGCGCCCTTCCCGCTTAGCCGCAAGTTGCTCAAGCTCTGCTGCGCGAACTTTTCCCGCCGCTTCACTCACACCGGTGGTCGAACCAAACTGTTCGATTCGCTGAGCTTCACGGAAGCGGGCTCTTGCCTCTCGAAACTGGAGTTCTATTTCCATCGCCTCAGAGGGAGAGGTCACTCTCCTCCTCCCCTGGACCAATCCGGTGGCGTTCTCAAGCAGGCGGTCAGCACGGCTCGAGAGCCGGTTACGCTTTGCACGGGCAGCAGCATACTCTCTCGCAACTTCGAGAGTCTCCGTTGAGCCCCCGAGCTGCTGGTGCGCGCTTTCAGCGAAATGCTCAATTTGAACCTCTTGGCGAAACTTTCTCGACGCTCGCCGTTCAGCAACTTTTGCTTTCGCAAGCTCAACGCTCGTTGATGCCAAATCGGAAAGCGAATCGATCTGGCCACGCCGAATGGCTCCAAGTTCTCGTTTGAGACGGTTTCCGAGGTCTTCGCTCCTCGTGAGGGCTCCAGCAAAGCCTTCGGCTGCCGCTCGAACCTCCGCCGGACGGCGATAACTTCGAGCTCCCCTATCAGGAGAGGTCAAAAGCTCACGTAAGTGCTGGTCGCGTCTTGTAGCGAACGAAGCCTCTTCTTGAAGCGAAGCGAGCACCATATTCGCTTTACGAATCTCTTTTCGTGCTGCACGTCTTTCAAAGATCCCGGTTACTGGCCTCTTTGAAGCTTCATCAAGGCTTGCTTTCGCGCGCGAGTTTTGAAGGAGGGCCTCGCGAACATCCTTTTGTGTCTCTCGGTTAGAGTACGAAGATTTGTCGATCAATGACTTCTCATGATCAAGATGCGCCCGCTCTCGAGCTCGACGGAGGTCGGTAGTAGCGGTGGCAAGTTCTTGCTCGAGCTGCTGCTGCCTCAAGCGCCGTTGTTTCAACCCCTCACCATCACGGGTTACAAAGTCAATCACTTCACCGATTCGATTTCTGCGCTTTTCCGTCTTTAAAAAATTGTACTCTCCTTCTGCCTGAGTAAGAGCATCAAACCGCTCTTGTTTGATGGTGCGTGCTTGGGCGATATCGCCATCAATACCAAAATGGGCTTCAGCATCACGAATCGCTCGCTCGGCCGCTTTTCTCTCGCGCACCTGCTTTTTGTATTCAGCATTAACGGTTTTATAGGTCTTTTTTGCGACATCTAGTTCCTCACGGAGCTGAGCTTGGCGAGCTTCGAGGGCCGCAAAGTCCAGGTCGCCGCCGTTACCAGTCGCCAGTTGATCAAAGACATGACGTTCTCTCACACGTAATTCGTATCGAGCTTGATTGAGCTTTCTCCAGGCATCGGCTCGCGTGTGCGCCAGGGTCAAGGCCGATTCCCCCTCTCCAAGGGCCGTAACCCCAGCCTGGAATTTTCGCTCAAACTTTGCAAATCGAACTTCCGGCTTCTCGAGATACACCGCCATATTGTGCTCGCGATATGCCGTCAGGAGTTTCCCCTGCCGGAGCGCTACTCGAGAGTCATAATTTGCGGCAGCGATTCTTGACGCTCTATTCCGCGCTATTCCCTCTTGGACCATTCGATCGGTCTCTTGAGCGATAGAAAACTCACGCTGCCGTATTCGAAATCTCTCACGGACCGCTTTTCTTTCACTACTCGCTCGTTGAAACTCTCTCAGTTTTCGCTCGTAGCGCGCTTCAATTACCCGAAAGTCGTCTCCATTTCCTCCCATATGGAGCGCAGATTCGTATCGGTCTCGAATCGCATGAAATTCCCGCTTTCTCTGTTGAAAGGTTCGCTCTGCTGCAGCTCTTTGGTTTGCGAGCTTCACATCTGCTTGATTATTTGGATCAATCCGCTCGGCATAAGAGACGAGCCGTTCTTGTTCAAGTTGTAGTCCTCTGTTCCGCCGTTGACGAGCGAGCTTCCGTTCCAAGGTTTCGAGTGGGTTCTCATCGGAGAGGGGATTAAGCGAGCGTTTGAAGAGCACAACCGCTTCAGCTTCTCGTCTTGCAGCAGCGATAGAAATATCCGGGCGCTTCGCCTGAATCTCAATGGTTTGAACTTCGATCTGAAAGGACGCCCGAGCGTCCGAACGCCTCTTTCTTGCCGCAAAATATTCTCGCCTCTGCTTTCTGATGGTCTCTGAAAGCTCTCGAACCCTCTTTCCATCTCCACTCGCGAGCGCATCCATCTGTTCAACGTATGCGTTTTTCATCCGCTGAAAGGAGCTCTTAACATCAATGTCGGCATTGGCAAGCCGACTCGCCACAGCAGACTGTTCCGCCGGAATCTTCGACATATAAGCGTCGAATCGGCTTTTATACTCGGCAGTTCGCATCTTGCCGATGTTGACCTCGAATTCTGCTGCTCGAAAAAGTCGATCGGTTGGCCTTCGCTCGAAGTATGCAGGGATCGCTTTCGCTGCTTCCTTCAGGTTCAGTCTTGCCAGCGGGTGGTGGTCGGCTGCATGGTGATAGGCCGCTAGGTGACTGTTCATCTTCGCAGTTTCGAGAGCCCACTTTGCTGCGAGATCCGGATTGTCTGGAAGGATCCCGTGTGCATAGTGCTCAAGAATATCGAGATCAGTCTGCCGTCGGAGGCCACGCACCCGCTCTCCTGAAGCTTGAAGACTTTCAGAAAGCGATCGGGCGGATCGGAAGTTGTCGGCACTACTTTTGAAACGGCCTTGGGCAAAATCAGTGACTATTCGCAGTCGATTCTGCCGCCGTTGTACCTTATTGAGATCCCGTTGAAGAGAGAGAGTCTCAACGTCAATTGCTCGTTCAATGACGGCGGGAGAATTATCAACTATCGAGAGCCGGGCTTCTACTCGTCGAGGGAGATCAAGACCCACCTGAAAAGCGTGATGACGCCGAACAGCCGCACGTCTCGCCTGTCGAACCTGGCTCCCGAGATCAAGCGAAACGAGGTCCCAACCGGGAAGCTGTCCCCTTTTAAGTTTCGCCCAGGCCTCAGCTCGCTGAAGAGCGAGATTTTCATACTTGACCTGTGCGTTGAGGGAGCCTTCGCGAAGGGAGACGACTGTTTCAGATACCTGTTCGTGTTTATTATTCTTTAAAGCTGTCGCTTCCTGCTCGAGAGCAATTTTTCGGAGCGCGTTTGAATTCTCTTGAATTCGCTTCTTTCCATAACTATGGAAAAAAGTATCGGCTGCTTTCTGAAATTCTCGGAACTGAAGAACCGCCTCCTTGAAATTCGGCAGCGATTTCCCTCCTCGAAGCGGAATGAGAGACTCTCGGCTCTTGAATTTCGCGAGCTCAGCACTTCTCGCCTCCGCTCGAAGCGAGGGCGTCACCGTTTCAAGCCCACTCAGACGCTTCGAGGTGCCTTGAGTGACAATTGCTTCTTGGTATTTTACATAACGTTGAGCCCTATTGGCACGAATCTGCCCACGAGCGCCCCACCACTCGCCGAGGGCTTCTCGAAAATCTGAGAATCGCTTTCCGACGCTTGTGTTCGGCTGGGCCAACTCTCCGAAAGCGAGCTTTAATCGGTGACCGCGCTCGAGCTTCGAAATCCTCACTTCAGCATCAAAGGTGGTCAAGGCATCACGCGCTACTATTGCTTGCGCATCATCGTACCCGCGAAAGCGCATGTCAGCTTCTATGTTCGCCGAAGTTTCTCCACTGCTTACGAAATGAGACTCCTTTGCTTTTACCTTAAGGTCCCGAATCTCTGCGCGGGTGGCATCCCGATTTCCCAGTCTGATCTCTTCGAGGGCTTCCTTTGCAACCTGCGCTCGATCGCGAGCTGAGGCCACTCGGTCGGTGACCTCCCCCACTCGTCTTTCAACCGTAAGCGTGCGCTGCTTTGGAGCGTGACCACTCTCGAGTTGAGAGATAAGGCTGTTCGGATCGTTTCGGCTGTAGAGATACTTTGGCGAAGATATCGCTCCCATAGCAGCGCCAAATTTTGCCCCGAAGGCTCCACCGATAAGAGCATTTTGGCCTCCAGCCGAGAGCATCATATGGAGACCGTTCCCGAAACCGTGCTCCCAAGTCTCTTCGCGTATACCCACTTGGCCCGCACCGAGTGCAAATCCAGTCACGGCTCCGTCCAGTGCGCCTTCAGTAGCGTTCATCGCTACCCGCGTGATAAATCGACTATCGATAATCTTTGCGCCCCACTGCCAGGCAGCTTCCCCTCCGATGGGGCCTTTCATGAGAAACTCACGCACTGCCTGCTTTGAAAGTTGCTTTACGACGGTCTGCTCTCCAACCTGTTTTACCGTTTCGACAGCAACCTTCTTGGCAGCTTGCTCGGCTCCCTCTTCGATCGCTGTAGCAACCGCCACACCTGCGCGTTCAGTAACCTCTTCAGAGGCTTCAGCTGCTATCCTTGCAGCGGCACGAAGGGCTGCGGGATTCTGGATTCCTCGAGCGGCAAGGCGAGCAGCAATCGAACCACCAACTCGTCGCGCTCCCATGCTGATGTACTTGCCAGCTCCCATCGTCGCGAAATCAACCGCTGTCATTCCGAGGTCAGTGGCAAATTGCCCAGATCCGTAACTGCCGCCTTTGAGCGTCGCTCCCCCAGCGATCCTTCCAACAGCTGCCGCTGCGGTCAGTATCGCGACTGTTCCAGCGCCAAAGCTGAAAAATCCAGCCGCTACGGCTCCACCGACCACAATGACCGTCGTTCCGGTGTCAATTATCGTGTCAGCAACTGAGTTTCTCTGCTCGAGTGCAGCTTGAGCAGATACGGTAGCGTTTGCAAAAAGCGCTCGAAGACGTCTCTCAGCGCGCGCTTTCTGCTCACTGTTGTCAGAGAGGTATTCACTGAAATAGAGCGCACGAAATTCACCATACACATCATCGAAGCGATCATCGGCGTCACCGAAGATATCTGTAAGTCCACTTCCAAGCGCTCCACGGACATGCTTTTGATGGAGCTCCATAAGCTCCCACATCTGTTCAACGGTTCGAGGCTCTCCAACGAGGAGAATTCTCACCTCGTACCAATCATCACCGCTCGTTTCTGAATTGAGCTGATCGCGGAGATACTCGATCGCTTCATCTTTATCGACTGTATCTCTTCGAGAGCGCCCAATTTCGTGGTCGAGCACATAGAGATCAATCGCAAGCTGATCGAGCTCTTCTTTCGTTAAACCAGAAAGAGTCGATTTTAAGTCTTCAAGCTCGGTGCCGTCCCAACTCCCTTTCAGTGCTAATCGAACCTGTGCCGCACGGCTGAGAGTTCCCTCTTCTGCCACAGAGCGGAGGATCACGTATCGCTCACGGCCGATGTCTCCCCGAACTTGATCCCAAATATCTCCGTAATTGGCGCTGTAAACCGCCTCCACTCCGTCGAAGCGTGTTCGAACTCTTGAGGCATACAGCTCGAGTTCTTGTTGAAGAGCGAGATAGCCAGCGTTCCCTTGAACGGCTTCTCCATACTCGGTTTGCATCTCCCACATCTGTTGTTCAAGTGCTCTCATCCGAGTGAGCACATGTTCATGGGGTTGGATACTGTGGTTGAGAAGCTTATCGTAGGTTCCAGCACCAGCGATTGAACGTTTGATAGCATGAGCCTGGGCTTCGACGAGATCTCCATCAAGCAAAGCTGTAAGCCATCCAATAGATTGAGGCCCAGCATTTACGGACTCTCGATAAACGTAGTCTCTGAGTGACTCGTCTTTTCCTTTCGAAGTTCGAAATGCCTCGTCCAGCTCGTCTATTCGCTCTTCAAAGGCGGCCCGAATATCGTCGAGATCAAGAATTTCGTTGTGATAGAACTGCTCATACGCCTGAATGAGTGCCTCGTTGCGCGTATTTCCCTGTACAAGCAGCTCTTGGAGCGGGCCGTTGTGACTTTCTACCTGTGCTCGAAGTTCAGGAGAGAGAGTATCGTGAGCCCACCGTCGGAAAAGGAGTTGATTTGCTGCTGAAAATGCTTCTCCAGCGAGGAGGAGCTTTCCCTCTGAGTTTTCAGTGAAATGAAATTCTTTCTCAGGTGAGAGAATTGAGCCATCGGCGATGAGGGGAAGATAGCGGGGTTGGAGCACCTGCGAAGCGTAGAACTGTTCATATGTGGAGAGAACAGCTTCCCGAGGTACTCCGAATTCATCTTCAAAGATCTCTTCGACACTCTGCGCCTGCGCGATAAATCTTGCAAAGCTCGGATCGAGCCGACCAGACGCAGCTTCAACCGCCGCCCATCGAGCGAACATCTGAAGGTTTTCGGGACGAAACTCTGGGAGAAGAACTTCGCGGCCGTTCTGATCGAGCTCAGTATAAATAATTTTCCCGTCGCTCTCTCGCTGAATAGAGAGAACAAGGAATTTTTCGAGTACTTTGTCTACCTCTCCCTCAAGAGCTCTCCCTGCTCCGTTGACATCGCCGTCCAGAGTTGAACGGAATTCAAGCATAAGCCTGGCGTCTGGATCGAGCGGTTGATTCCAGATCGCTCGAGCGAGTTCTGGATTGTCGAGCTCATCTTCGGTCATCAGCTCGGAATCAAAGGTCATCCCGCGATCGCGGTAAGCCACGTCAAAACTGTGCGAGTACGCTATCTGTTTTTCTCTAAATTTTCGTTCGTATCTTTCATTGTCAGGGTCAGTGAGCTTGGCCGCCCGAAGAAGCGATTGAGCTTCAAGGAGAAGGGTCGATGCCTCTTGATCGTTTCCTCCGAGAGAACGGAGTCTTGAGGCACGTTCCTGGAGTTCGAGCCCCTCGTTCGTAAGTTCCTGGCGAACTTGAGTATCGATCAGAGAAACGCTGTGCTCCAATGCTTCTCGAATACGTGACTCAGAAGAGCCCCATCCTTCACTCGCAGCAAAGAGCACCACTTGATCCGCAAAAAGATTGTCCCCGGCATACCGGGCAAAGGCTTCTTGTGCGTTGTTACCACTGAGGTCATCGTGCAGTCGATCCATCAGATTGACTCCGAATCGGATCTCGTAAACCTGAATCGTCAGGTGCCTTATCCGAGGATCGATGTCGCGGAGAGCTTTCTGGAGCCTTTTGTCATACGTTCCCCAACCACTCATGGCATCGTTGAGCTCTTGCGCCGTTTTGAGCGCTGCCTTGAGATCTGCGCTTGCCTGGTCATCGAGCTGTTGGAGATACGATTTCCCTCCCTGTGGCCCTCCCTGTATGAGGGACTGAAATGAAGAAGAATTCTGAAGAACTCCGTTGGGATCGACCTGTTCAAGATAACGCGTCAAGATCTCTCGTTCGCGTAGAGCTCCTCTCGTTCGATCTCTGTGCTCCGAGTCGCGCGCAAGTCCCTGAGCGAGGGTTTCCTGATAACGGAGGATCTGCACGTTCTGTGTAAATTGTGCTGCGGCCGCCTCTGAAGTCGCTTGGCGGACATACTGTCTCTGAAAGGCCCGTACTTCGCTGTTGTTTCCAAAGTATTCATCAAGAGTCGCTTCAAAGGCTTGGCGCTCAGCCCGAGCTCTCTCTACCAGGTTTGTATCGACGACAAACGAACTCCCTCTACTGATATCGAGCCTATCCACAGCCCCAACGCTGAGTTCACCCTCTCTTCGAGAGAGAAGTTCAAGCCGAACAAAAGCATACTCTTCGAGCGCTTGCTGAAAGAGGTCACTTCCCGGATCAGTTCCTTGAGCCGCAAGCACAAGGATATCGTAAGCGTTTGAAAGCTCGCGTTGGCGATAAACGCCGTCTTGAGCACTCAGTTCAGGATCATCTACTGTCATCCGTTGCACGTTGAGCTGCTCAGCATCGGCAACAAAAGAAACTCCGAAAAGTCTCTCGTATTCAGCAAGCACTGCTTCCCGATTAAATCCGTTCAGGACCTTCAGAGCGCTAAATACTGGAGCGTCTGAAGAAAGAGCCTCTCGAAGAGCCACCGCAGAGACGGTTTCGCTCCGTTTTTCCTGCAGTCGCGCAATGACTTCTTGACCAGAGAGCCCTTTGGGTGCAAAGCGCTCGATGTCATCGAGAGTGGCCTCAAAGCGGCTCCGAGAGGAATAGCTCGCGTAGAAGGTATTGAGG